>JAFUKB010000004.1 GCA_017467895.1 Clostridia bacterium | reverse complement strand
GAAATTTTGTATGAAAAAAATGAAGGCGCTTGTTGATGAACTAAACAAGCATTGTTACAATTATTATGTTTTAGACAATCCAACTATCTCTGACGCAGACTTTGATAAGATGTATGATGAGTTGCTTCAAATGGAAAAACAAACAGGTGTGGTTTTACCTGATTCTCCAACTACAAGAGTCGGTGGCGAAACTTTGGACGGTTTTATTAAACGCGAACATAAAATTAGAATGTATAGTTTAGACAAGTGTAGAACATTTGAAGACTTAGAATCGTTTGTTACCGACATCAAAAAGGTTGAACCAAACTCAACATTTACTTTGGGTTATAAATATGACGGCTTGACCGTAGTAATAACATATAATAATGGTATATATCAAAATGCAGTAACTCGTGGCAATGGCTTTGTTGGGGAAGATGTTACCGAGCAGGTTAGAACAATAAAAAGTGTCCCATTAAAAATTAATTTTGAGGGAGAACTTATTGTTGCTGGCGAGGGGATTATTACTGACGAAAATTTAAAGAGATATAACAAAATATCAAACGAGCCATTAAAAAATGCACGCAATGCGGTTAGTGGGGCAATTAGAAACTTAAACCCCAAAGAAACGGCAAAGAGGAACCCAGATTTTATTTGCTATAATGTTTTGTATGCGGAAAACAAGCAATTTGCAACACAAGTTGAAATGAATGACTTTATTAAAGCAAACGGCTTTATGGTTGAACCTTATCAAAAATTGTTAAGTTCTGCAGATGAAATTAAAGCAGAAATTGAAAATATTGATAAAATTAAGACGGAACTCGGGTTTTTGATTGATGGAATGGTAATTAAATTAAACGAAGTTGCAAAGCGTGACGAGTTTGGTTACACAAGCAAATTCCCTAAATGGGCAATGGCTTTTAAATTTGAAGCACAAGAGGTGACGGGCACACTAACAAATATTATTTGGCAGGTGGGAAGAACGGGCAAGGTTACACCAATAGCCGAGTTGGAACCAGTTGAACTTGCAGGGGCAACAATTAGGCGTGCAACACTCAATAACTATGGGGATATTGTAAGAAAGCAAGTTCAGGTTCCATCAAGAGTTTTTGTTAGAAGAAGCAATGAGGTTATTCCGGAAATTTTGGGGCTTGCAGAACTTTTGCCAAGCAGTAAACCTATTTTAAAACCAACAAATTGTCCTTGTTGTGGGGCGAGTTTGCAAGAAATTGGTGCGCTTTTGTTTTGTAACAATAGACGCGGTTGCAAAGAACAGGTTGTTGACAGGTTAACACATTTTGCCAGTCGTGACGCAATGAATATTGAAGGCTTGCGTGACCAAACTAGCGAACAGTTTTATAGAGAACTTGGGCTAAGTGAGCCTAGTGAGTTGTATCAACTTACAAAAGAAGATTTATTAAAATTAGATAAATTTAAAGAAAAAAAGGCTGAAAATTTATTAAATTCTATTCAAAAATCAAAAAAATGTGCGCTTAATAACTTTATTTATGCAATAGGCATTGCCAATGTTGGAACAAAAACAGCCAAAGATTTGGCTAAATATTTTGGCTCGCTAGATAATTTAAGGCATGCCAGTTTAGAAGAATTGTCTTCAATTAGAGATATTGGAGAAATTGTTGCGTCATCTATTAAAGAATTTTTTGCAGACGAGTTTAACAACAAAATGATTGATGATTTGCTTGCAGAGGGCATTGTAATTTCTGAAACCAAAAAAGTTTTGGGTGGAATTTTTGAAGGCAAAATTTTTGTTTTAACAGGCACGCTTCCATCACTCTCAAGGGCGCAGGCAACTGAAATTATTGAACAAAATGGTGGTCAGGTTACTTCTAGTGTGTCTAAAAATACTAGCATTGTTTTGGCTGGAGAGAGTGCTGGAAGCAAACTGGCAAAGGCAAAATCTTTAAATATTAGTGTTATTAATGAAGAGCAATTTTTGCAAATGCTTAAAAATATTTAAAAAAGTATATACATTTTTAAAAAGTTGTGATATACTACTAAATGATTTTAAAAAGAGGTGTTAAATTTTTATGATGAATAGACCGCCCATTGATGAAATGGCTAAATTAACAGGTAACAACAAATATAAACTCTCTGTGCTTATGGCAAAAAGAGCCAAAGAACTTGAAAAGCGTCATATTGAAAATGACCCTAACTATGACAACAAAAAATGCATCGCTGCTGCCGCTGAAGAAATATTTAACGGCAAGGTTGTTTTAAACGAAAACTAAAACAAACACACACAAAAAAGCAAGTGGGCATTTTTGTCGCTTGCTTTTTTTGTGCTTTTAAACTTTATAGCGTTTGATTTTGTGTTTAAATTTATGTGAACGATCATTTATTTTACCTTGTATAAAAAAGTGTTTGAATTTTTTATTATATTAAGGTATACTTTAATTAATAATAATTAATTTTAGTTTTTAAGGTTTTTATGAAGTTTAATAATTCAATCAAATTGGCGATTGCAAACTTTGCTCTGTTTTGGAAATTGCTTTTATATGTAATTATTGCAACCGCATTAAGTGCTTTATTTATTTTGCCAGTGTCACATGTGCTTGGCGAGTGTTTTTCGGCGTCAGGCTTTTTTGATGCATTTTTAGGTTTGTTTAGCATGCCACTTTTTCAGGGTGTTGAGTCTTTGCTTGCACAACTTTTAAGCATTTTTAATACTTTGTTTGCTGGGCTACACTATTTAATGTCAACAAACCTTTTTGTTTTTATTTATTTGGCAATAATAGTTTTGATAGTTATTCCTTTTTTGTTTAAACTTTCAGATGTCCCTGCAAGTGAAAGTGCCTATAGTTATATGTCTAGTTTGAACAAAAACTCTTTTAGCATAAACTTTGTTAATCTTTTGGGCAAGTCTAGTGGTTATGCAATTTTTCGTTCGGCACTAGAAATTCCTTTTTGGTTTGCTCTAATTGGTGGAGTTTATGGCTTGCTTAACTTAAGTCAAATGGGCGATGTTTGGGTTGTAGTTGCTCCACTTTTGCTTTTTGTTTATATAATTTTATTGTTTGACCTTGATGTTGCATTGTTTAGTGGTTGGGCACCTAGCATTGTTGTGTTTAATTGCTGTGCGGGCAAAGGCTTAAAAAAAGGCTTAAAGGCAGTAAAAAGAAATTTCTTTTCGGTGCTTTCAAGTTTTGCAGTTTCAATCGCCATTGTTGTTTGTTTAACTTACTTGTTTAACATTTATGCTTTGGTGTTTGCATTGCCATTTATGTCGCTTATTGTTGCAGTGTTTGGCAATGTGTTGTTTTTTGAAAGTCAAGGCATGGATTACTATTTAAGCCCTGACAAAATTGTAACTCCACGCAAACTTGAAACGGCTGACAGCATTAAAAAAGTGAAAATGATTGTTTAGTTGTTATAATTAAAGAAACAATTAATTTTAGTAATTTTAAATATAACTTGAAAATTTTTGCAATATAAAATTTTCAAATAAGCGCAGAGTCTTCTGTTCTTATTTGAAGGTTTTTGTTAAATGCAAAAACTTCAACAATGTTTGTTGTTGTTAACAAAAGAAAGTTTAATAAGTCCTAAAGGGTTTATTTAACTTAGATTATAAGCAAATTTTTTGCTTAGTTTTTTTGAGAGATTTTATTAGTAATTTTTATTAATCGCTATTACAAGGAGCGATAGAGCCAAGCGCGAAGCATTTGGCAAGACGCGACGCAATCTAAAAACGATTATTAAAAAACTTGTGGAACAAGTTTTAATACGACAGCATTTTGATTTGCGAAGCAAAGCAACATTATTAATCGTTGTCATAAACAATTTTAAAAGGAGAGAAAATGAATACTGAAATAGAAAAAAAAGAAACAAATAAAACACAAACACAAAAAAAACCGATAAAAACTAAAGATGTTAATCAAAAAGCAACAAAAACTCAGCCTCAACAAAAAACTGCAACTGCAAAAACAATAACAGTTGGCAAAAACTCAAAAGAAAAGTTAAAAATTACTTTTCTTGGTGGTGTGGGCGAAATTGGCAAAAACATGACGGCTTTTGAATATAAAGACGAGATGATTATTGTTGATGCTGGCTTAACTTTCCCAGATGGCGATTTGCCGGGCGTTGACATTGTTGTGCCAGACATTTCTTATCTTGTAAACAACAAAAGCAAGGTTAAGGCGGTTGTTTTAACTCACGGGCATGAGGACCATATTGGCGGGCTTCCATTTTTGTTGCCAGAAATTAATGTGCCTGTTTACGGAAGCAGGCTTACACTTGGCTTGGTTGAAAACAAACTTAAGGAGCATCCAAAAATTAAGGCAAAACTTATTTCAGTCAAACCTAAAAATGTTTTAAAAATAGGTAATTTTGCCATTGAATTTATTCATGTTAACCACAGCATTGCAGGGGCACTTGCGCTTTGCATAACAACTCCAGCGGGAAATGTTGTGCACACTGGTGACTTTAAGATAGATTTTGAAGCAATAAATGGACAACCAACCGACATTGAGCGTTTTGGCGAACTAGGCAAAAGGGGTGTTGATTTATTAATGTGTGAATCAACCAATGTTTGCCGTAAAGGTTATTCTATGAGCGAGCGTCGTGTGGGCGAAACGCTTGACAGGCTTTTTGCAGAACACAAAGAAAATCGTTTGTTTGTTGCAACATTTGCTTCTAATATTCATAGACTTCAACAAATAATGGATTTGGCTGAAAAATATAAAAGAAAAATTGCGTTTACTGGCAGAAGCATGATTAATGTAAGCGAAGTGGCAATGAAACTTGGCGAACTTAAATATAACAAAGAAAATGTTATAGATATTGATAAGGTTGATAAATTTAGTGACAAAGAATTGTTGATAATAACCACAGGAAGTCAAGGTGAACCAATGAGTGCATTAACACGAATGGCAGCAAACGAGTTTAAAAAGATTACACTTGGCGAAAATGATTGCATAATTATTTCTGCTTCTCCAATTCCGGGGAACGAAAAACCTGTTTATAATGTAATTAATAAGTTGTATAAAAAAGGCGCAGATGTAATTTATGATGAGTTGGCAGATGTTCATGCTTCGGGTCATGCTTGCCAAGAAGAAATTAAAATTATTCATGCGTTGGTTAAGCCAAAATGTTTTATGCCTGTGCACGGAGAGTATAGACACTTAAAAACTCACAAAGAAATTGCAACAGCACTTGGCTGTGAGGCAAGAAATATAATTTTGCCAGATATTGGTATGCAAGTTGAACTCTGCAATGGTCATATTAAAGAATATTCTAGGGTTCAGGCAGGTCAACGCCTTGTTGATGGCCTTGGCATTGGCGATATGGATTCAAGTGTGCTTAGAGATAGAAAGCAACTTTCTGAAGATGGTATTTGTGTTGCCGTGCTTAATTTAAGCGCCATGAGCGGGGAAATGACAAGCGAACCGTTCTTAATTACTCGCGGTGTGGTTTACAGTGGCGAGCAGGAAACCTTTATGCAAGACACTAAAGAACTTTTAATTAATTATTTAAAAGACCAAGATGTTAGGGATATGGATCCTAACTTAATAAAACAAAACATTAGACGCGTTATTCAAAACTTTATTTATAAACGCACTGCACGCAGACCAATGATTTTAACAATAATTTTGTTTGATTAAAACGGTAAATTAATATGAAAGAATTAGAGATTTTAGAAAAATTTGCAAGAGAAAACCATATCCCCGTTTTGCTAGATGACAGTGCGAAGTTCTTGGCTGAATTTGTAAATCAAAAGCAGTTTAAGAACATTTTGGAAATAGGAACAGCGGTTGGTTATTCTGGAAGCATAATGTTGCTTGCAGGCCAACAAGCAAACTTAACTACAATAGAACTGAATGCCGAAAGTTATAACAAAGCAACTAAAACATTTAATGGTTTGGGGCTAGGGGATAGAGTTAAACAACTACTTGGAGATGCATATGAACATATATGCATATTGAATAATGAAAATAAAAAGTATGATTTAATATTTTTAGATGGTCCTAAAGGTCAATACTTAAAGTATTATCCATTACTTTTAAACATGCTGGAACCAAATGGTTGCCTTTTGGCTGATAATGTTTTGTTTAAGGGTATGGTGCGCTCAAGCCAAGTTGTGCCTCACAAAAAGCGTGCAATGGTAACAAAACTCAGGCAATTTTTAAAAGAAATAGAAACTCGAGATGACTTGCAAACCACAATCCATGATATTGGCGACGGTATTGCAGAGATTTATAAAAAACAATAAAGTTAGATATATTTTGATGAAAGTTAATTATAGGCATTATAATTTGTTCATAATTTATTACCTATATTAAAAAAATGCTAAAATTTTAGCATTTTTTTGTTTTATTAAGCAATGTGAAAAGAACACGAAAATGTTGAGTGTATTTTTGTGAAAAGTTTATTAGTTTTTTATTTCATAAGTTGTTCCGTCTTTTGAATCTTTTAAAACAACTCCTTGTGACATAAGTTGGTTTCTGATTTCGTCGGCTAGTGCATAATTTTTGTTTTGTTTTGCTATAAGACGCTCTTCAATTTTTTGTTGAATGTATTCGGCTGATAGTGTGTTGTTATTTTGGGTTTTTGGGGCTTCTTCTTTTGTTAAATTAAGACCAAGCACGCTGTCAAAACTTTCAATTAATTCAAGTTTGCTTGCGTTTGAAAGAGTTTCGTCTTTTAAAACATCATAAAGACAGGTTAGGGCAAGTGAGGTGTTAAGGTCATTTTCAAGGGCGTCGGCAAATTTTTGCTTATATGAGTTAATTTGGTCTTGATTGAGTTCGCCACTATTATTTTGCTTTATGTTTAATGTTTTTTTAATTAATTTTTGATATGCACTTTTTGCACCGTCTAGGCGGGAATAGCCAAACACAAGAGGATTACGATAATGTGATTGCAAGCAGAACAAGCGATATTCAAGTGGGTTATAACCGCGTTCTATTAAAGTGTCTACTGTTGTAAATTCGCCTTTGCTTTTGCTCATTTTTCCACCCTCGGTGTTAAGGTGCTGAACATGGAACCAATAATTGCACCATTTATGCCCCAAGTATGCTTCACTTTGAGCAATTTCATTTGTGTGATGAGGGAAAATGTTGTCAACACCACCGCAGTGAATATCAAGATATTCCCCCAAATGCTTCATGCTTATGCCCGAGCATTCTATATGCCAACCCGGGTATCCAAGCCCCCAAGGACTAGTCCATTTAAGTTCTTGATCTTCAAACTTAGATTTTGTAAACCATAGGGCAAAGTCATTTTGGTTCTTTTTGCTGTCGTCGGCTTCAACGCCATCGCGAACACCAACAAACATGTCGTCGGCTTGATGATTTGTTAAAACATAATAGTCTTTAAGTTTGCTAACATCAAAATAAACATTACCACCGGAAATATATGCAAAACCTTTATCTAAAAGAGTTTGAACAAGATTAATATATTCATCTATGCATGAGGTGGCAGGCACTACGGTTTTGGGCCAAGTTATGTTTAACCTTTCGCAATCTTTTTTAAACGCCTGAGTATAAAATTCTGCAATTTGCATTACTGTTTTATTTTCGCGCTGAGCGCCTTTTAGCATTTTGTCTTCACCAGTGTCACTATCGCCCGAAAGGTGACCAACATCGGTTATATTCATAACGCGTTCAACATTATAACCAAGGTAGGTGAGAGATTTTTCAAGCACATCTTCCATAATATAGGTGCGCAAATTCCCAATGTGTGCAAAGTGATAAACTGTTGGACCGCAAGTATACATTTTAACTTTGCCCGCCTCGTTTGGAACAAATTCTTCTATTTGCCTAGATAGTGTATTATATATTTTTAAAGCCATAAAAGCCTCCTAAAATTATTTTTGTAGTTTAACATAGTTTTGGTTTAATTGTATATTGATTTTCAATATTTTTTGTTAACAAGAATAAGAGATAATTAAGAAAACGCTCATTACATTCGTGTTGTTCTTGCATTCTTAAAAAAACAAGACAAAATTTCAAAAATAGAAATTTCGCCTTGTTTAAGCCATAAGAAAGTTATTCTTCTTTGGCTCCCATTTAACAAACTTTAAACGAACTAGAAACAACAAACAATCATTCCTGCCAAAATTAGAACAAGACCAACTGTTAAAATTGTAACATAAGTGCGGTCGCTTTTGTCTACTTCGCTTTGTTTTTTAATAACACGGGTAAGGCGCTTAGAAATTAAACAGGCTGCAATGCCAAAAATAATAAACGCCAACCCTGCAATGCGTGCTGGTGCCAAAATATATTCTTCAAATGCAATAAGTAACATGTTCAACATAGTTTTAACTCCTATCAGTTTTTTATGAAAACAGCAAAATGGGCATATATTTCATAAAAATTTTCAAAAAATTTAATTTACTGTTACATTTTAGCATAGGTTTAAATATTTTTCAATACCTTTTTCACAATTTTGACAAGCCAAGAATAAACTAACTTGAGAAAGGAGGAAAAATGAAAAAGTTTTGTTTTTTGTTTGCTTTAATGTTTGGTGTTGTATCTTTAACATTTGCAGGCTGTGGCGCAAGCGGGGGAGATATAACCATTTTAAAAGTAAACGAAGTAACCCATAGCATATTTTATGCACCATTTTATGTTGCAATGAATAATGGCTATTTTGCAGATGAAAAAATTGAAATTGAATTAACAAATGGAGGTGGTGCTGACGCCTCAATGAGCGCAATTTTAAGCGGAGATGCGCATATAGGGTTAATGGGGCCGGAGGCTGCAATTTATGTCGTTGAGGGTGATGCCCAAGACAAACCTGTGGTTTTTGGACAGTTAACAAAAAGAGATGGTTCTTTTATTGTTGCCAAAAACGATTATCCTAACTTTACGCTCGCAGACCTTGTTGGTCATGAAATAATAGGTGGCAGACAAGGCGGTGTGCCAGCAATGACGCTTGAGTATGCCATTAAGCAAGCAGGTTTGCAAATTGGTTCGGGCTCAGATAAGGTAAATTTAAACACAAGTGTTGCATTTAATAACACTGCCAGCGTGTTTGAAACCACCTCTGCCGAATTTTGTACATTGTTTGAGCCAACAGCCAGCGAACTTTGTGCAACCAAAGGTTATCATATTGTAGCAAGCGTGGGCTTGGTTAGTGGAGAAGTGCCATACACTTGTTTTCAAACAAAAAGCAGTTTTTATACACAAAATCAATATTTGTGTGAAAGATTTTTGCGTGCTGTTTATCGCGGTTACAAATTTTTGTTAACTGCCAATGTTGACCAAATTTATACGGCAGTTTCGCCATCTTTTTTAGGCGTTTCAAGAGAATCTATTATTACCAGTATAAACAGTTATATTGCGTCCGATGCATGGGTGAGTAATCCTGCCATGACCGAAGGTGCATTTAATTCGCTTAAAGCCATTATGCAAAGCGCGGGTTATTTGGAGAGTAATGTTACTTTTTCTAGTGTGGTAGATAATGCTGTTGCCAATAAGGTTTATAACTATTTTAACTAATTGTAAACGCCAAAATGTGCACTCTGAGCATGTGTAATTAATTTGCATTTTTAAATTAAACCAATTTTTGCATGTTTTTAAAGCAATATATTTTTGAACAAAACGGCTCTTGTAAAACAAGGGCCGTTTTTGTAATTTTTAAACATGTGCATAACAGTTGATTTTTTAAGCAAAAAGTGATATCATGTGCTCTATATATTTTAAACAAAAGGGCTTTTTTATGTTAGATAAAAAATATAATTTTTCAGAAAAAGAACCAAAATGGCAAAATTATTGGTTAGATAATGACATTTATAAATTCAGTGGCGATGGTAGCAAAAAAATTTATGCTATTGATACTCCACCACCAACAGTAAATGGCAAAATTCATATGGGGCACTTGTCGTCATATATGCATATTGAAACGGTTGCAAGGCACCACAGAATGCTTGGCGAAGATGTTTATTTTCCTTTTGGTTTTGACGACAATGGCTTGCCAACCGAGCGTTATGTTGAAAAAATTATTAAAAAGCGCGCTCAAGAACTTCCTCGTCAAAAGTTTATTGAAATTTGCTTAGACGAAACTTTAAAACTTGAAGCCGAGTTTTTTAGCCTTTATAAACGCGCAGGATTTAGTTGTAATTTAAAAACACATTATTCGTCAATCGCACCAAGAACACAAAAAATCTCGCAAGAGTCTTTTTTGGATTTGTTTAACAAGGGGCTAATTTATCATGCAGAATCTCCTGCACTTTGGTGCACTGAGTGTCGCACTGCTTGCGCTCAAAGTGAACTTGAAGATAAAGACATTGAAAGCACTTTTAACTATTTAAAATTTTATATTTCAGGCACAAAAGAATATGTTACTGTTGCAACAACAAGGCCAGAAATGTTGGCAGGCGTTGTTTGCGTGTTTATTAACCCTAACGATGAAAAAAACAAACATTTGTTAGATAAAAAATTGGTTGTTCCATATTTTGGTTATGAAGTCCCTGTTTTAACCGACGAGTTGGTTGATATGGAAAAAGGTTCAGGCGTTGTTATGTGCTGTACCTTTGGCGACACTGTTGACAAAGAGTGGCAACGCAAACATAACCTAGAAATTAAAAAATGCTTTACTGATGATGGCCGAATGACTGCACTTGCAGGCGAGTTTGAGGGGCAAAAAATAACCGAGGCAAGAGCAAACATTATTGAAAAGTTAAAAGAAAACGACTTTTTGATTAAGCAAGAAAACATTTGTCACGCTGTTTCAACTCATGAGCGCTGTGGCACTCCTATTGAAATTGCAGTTAAAAAGCAATGGTTTATTGATGTTTTAAGCCATAAAAAAGAACTTTATCAAGCCGGGCTTGACCTTAATTGGCACCCAAAAACCATGCGTGCAAGATATTTAAACTGGGTAGAAAATTTGGCATGGAACTGGTGTATTTCTCGTCAAAGATATTTTGGCATTCCGTTCCCAGTTTGGTTCTGTAAAGATTGTGGAAAAGCCATTCTTGCCGACAAAGAAGATTTGCCTGTTGACCCACTAAAAGACAAACCTAAAAAGCCATGTGCATGTGGTTGCACAGAATTTATTGGCGAAACCGATGTTATGGACACATGGGTAACCTCAAGCCTAACACCTCAAATAAGCACCGACTTGTTCACTGGCGAGGGCTTTAGCGACAAGATGATTCCAATGAACTTGCGTCCTAATGCTCATGACAATATTCGCGTGTGGGATTTTTACACAATTACCAAAAGCCTTTATCACTTTAACAAATTGCCTTGGAAAGACCTTATGATTTCGGGCTATGTTACAAGCCCAGACGGCACAAAACTTGCAAAATCTAAAGGCAACAACACAAATTCTCCACAAGAGATTATTAAAAATTACTCAGCCGATGTTACTCGTTATTGGGCAAATAGTTTAACCTTGGGCAAAGATACGGCATTTTCGCTGGTTGAATTTGATAACGGCAAAAAACTTGTTAACAAAATTTGGAACGCTTCAAAATTTGTGCTTTCATTCTTAGAGGGTTACACTCCAAAACAAGTAAAATTAGAAATTGTTGACGCGTGGATTATTGAAAAATATAAAGATTTGTATGCAAGATTCATTAAATTCTTAAACCGTTATGAAATTGCTCTTGCATTAAACGAACTAGAAAAATTCTTCTGGAATTTCTGCGATAACTACATTGAAATTGTTAAACGCAGACTATATAATCCTGATGTTTATGGCGCAGAAAAATGTGAATCTGCAAAATATGCTTGCTATCATGTGCTTTTGGGCATGTTAAAAATGTTCTCTCCGGTGCTTCCACATATTACTGAAGAAATTTATATGGACTATTTTGCACAAAAAGAGGGCATGCCATCAGTTCATGTTTCTAACTATCTTAACATGGGCGAAGAAATTGATTCAGAGTTAATTGCAAATGGCGATAGAGTGGTTGATTTAGTTTCACAAGTAAGGCAATTTAAGTCAGAAAACAAAGTTTCACTTAAAACATTTATTAAAGATATAACTGTTGCATCAAACATAAACGAATTCTTAAAACAAGCCGAAATTGACATTAAAGCAGTTTGCTCGGTTAATGAAATTAAATATGTTGATTCGGACAAGTTTAATGTTGAAATTGGCGAAGTTATTCCAGATGAAGTTGAGTAATTGAGTCTTGTTTAAAATATTTAATTAATAAAAGCAGGAACTTATAAGGAAATAAGTCCTGCTTTTTTTATCTAATAAAATAATTTTCTCAAAAAGTTTTCGTAAAACTTTAAATTTAGTCGGCTATTCTTTATTTTTTCTGCTTTTAAAATATTGTTTAAGGCATATAATGTCGCTTTTTATATGATTATGTTCCCACGGTAAACAAATCAAAAGAGGAATTATCCAAAAATACACAAAACACCCTGGTAGCAAATAGAAAAATGGCCAATATTTGGTTTGTCCTGCATAAGGACCAAATGGAACGGTTTTCATAAATTCGGGTGTTAGCCATGTAAATATTGCCGAAACACTGTCTGTGGGGCCCCATATTAATGAGGTGTTACGGTAGCCACAACCTGCTTCCAAAATGTCATCTCCGCGCATGTCGATTATTCCTAATTCACTTTGAAGCACTTGGTTACAGATAATAAAAAGCAAAACAGCCATCATACAAAAAGGCATTTTCCATATATTACGATAGTTTAATGTATGAACTTTTAATAAAACCATCAATAATGGGGCTATTAAAATTATAATGTGGCAAGTATAAAATCTCCAAACATCAAAAGTTAAAATAGAGTCGCCAAGTGCCTCTGTTGGGTAAACTAATGACAAAAAACCTGAAATTACACCAATATAAAACATCCAATCTTTTCCTGTGTTTGATTTAGAAAAAAATAGAAAAGGGAAAGTTAAAACACTTACAGCACAAATATTAATGAACCATGCGTTTTCTATAATTGAGGTTGGATTTCCAATATATGGAGGAAATAAGAATCTTAAATAATGTAGGGCCAAGTTGAAAATTAAAAGAGAAGCAATTAATATTTTCTTTGCTTTTTGTGATTTGTTTCTAAATAAAAAATATAAACCAACAACAATGCCAGCAGCAAAAAGAATAAAAAATATATGCCAAAAATTACCTAATGAAACCATAAAATTTTCCTTTGTAAATTTTTTTTTATTTTAAGAATGCAAGAATAACGCGAATGATATGAGTGTTTTCTTATTAAAAATGTATATCATATTTTTTTATTCTCTTTTTTAACTTGCGGTTAACATTGCTAACATAAATTTTTGTAAAACCTGCAAAAATCTTTTTGCCAAAAAATTTGTAAACGCCTTTTAAAAATCTCTCTCGCTTTTTTTGTTTTGAAGTAAACCAAGTTGCGCCAAAGTAATGAATGGCATAAGTGTTTTCGGTTTTGTTCATTTCTTTGGTGGTGTAGTTGATTGGGCAAAAATAATCCGACGCCAAAACAGTAACGGTTGGCGAGGTTGGGTCATCTATTTTATTTAAAACTTGTGTATGGTTTTTAAGTTTTAAACCATAATATTTTTTTAAAAAGCAAGTCCACATTGGTGTTGATGGTGTGGTGTCAGGCTTGCCTTTATAGATAAATGGATATTTAACATAAAAATCACTCATCATTTTGGCAAAAGGGTGTCCTTTGACTGATGCTAAAACGGCGGTTTCTACATATACCTCGTTTTCAAATGAAATTAAAAATTTATTGTCTAAAAGGTCGTCTAGGGGTTTTGTGAGTTCAACATCGGTGTCTAAATAAATTCCGCCATGTTCATATAGCACTTTTGCACGAATATAGTCTGGCACAAAGCCATATTTTTTTAGTTCGTAACTTTGTTTTGCGTATATGCTTGCATTAATGTCAAAATTGTTTTCGTTCCACTCAATAATTTCATAATCTGGGCAATATTTTTTCCAACTTGCCAAGCAATCGTAAAACTGTTGAGATTTTTTGTTAGGGTCTCCAACCCACACATAGTGAATTTTTTTTGGTATTTTCATAATTTTCCTTTTTAAGAATTGCAAAGAAAGCAACTTTAATAACGGCGAATGCAATTCATAAGCATTTTAACATACAAATTTTAATAAAGGCAAGGTTTTTTAAAGATAGAATTATACCATAAATTTTTATGCCTAAATTTAATAAAAAGTTATCATCTGTGTTAAAAAATGTTTGACCAAAAAATGCAAATTGTATAATATTAAAATATATACTCAAAATGAGTATATGCAATAAATTTAAGTATACCATAACCCATAAGGCTTGGGCATGAACCCACAACGGCAAAAATAATAACCAGCAGCGGTTAAAACAACAACCAGCATAAGGAACAACAAATTTTGCCATACATAAAAATTTGCACAAAAACTAATTATGCCCATAAAAACAAGAAGTCAAAATATGGTCAAGCAAAAAAGTTTTTGTAATTATTAAAAATCGTTTGACAACTTTGCGGGGGGGGGTACACTTTAAGTGAAAAAGTAAAAGTGAAGAGTGAAAAGTCCATACCTATTCACTATTACCTATTATTATTCACTATTAATTAAAAATAAGAGGAGAAAAACATGAAAAAGAAATTTGGATTGTGGTTCAACATAGTAACCATTTGCCTATGCGTATGCGCAAT
>JAFUKB010000003.1 GCA_017467895.1 Clostridia bacterium | reverse complement strand
TATGCTTAGGGCATTACCTCCGTTGAGTGGTTCTTTTTGGGCTTCTGCTACTGGCAAGCCATCATCGTCATTGCCTTCGGCATGACCATATATGTATGCTGTTATATCAACCTTACAGTTATGCGCGCTAAAAGCAATCTTGCCGCCAACATTTAGGTTTGCTGTGGTTGCCGAGTAAACACCTATGGCTATTGCGCATACGCATAGGCAGATGGTTACTATGTTGAACCACAAACTAAATTTGTTTTTCATGTTTTCTCTCCTTTTTCACTTTTCTACTTAAGTGTACCCCCCCCCGCGAAGTTGTCAAACAATTTTTAATAATTGCAAAAACTTTTTTGCTTGACCTCATTTTGTTATCTTTTTTTAGGTAAATTTATTCTTTATACACATGTTTTGTTTAATTTTATAAGCATGATGTGTTGGTGTGTACAAAAGTGCATGTTGACAAATGTGATTTAAAAACAAATGTCAATAATATGCATTAATTAATACAAAAAGCCCGCATAAAAGCACTCGCTTTAAAAGTGTCTTTTATGCGGGCAAAAATCGTGTTCTTTATGAACAAACTCACACAACACGATTTTTCCTACAACATAAAAAAATATCCACAAGGTTTGCGGATATTTTTTTAATCACTAAATAAGTTCAACAATTGCAAGTTCTGCTGCGTCACCACGGCGAGCGCCGGTTTTGATTACGCGAGTATAACCACCAAAGTTGCCAACTTCTTTTGCTCTTTCTGCATATTTTGGAGCATAAACATTGAAGATTTTTTCAATTAAAGCATGGTTTACACCTTCGGTTCTTGCTTTAAAGTCTTCAAGTTTTTCTTTCTTTTCGCGTTGTTCTTCAAGGTCATACAAGAAAGACATCATTTTGCGTCTTGCATTAAGTTTTTTAACGCCATCATTTACAACTTCTTTTTCTACCTTTTTGCCGTCAACTGTAACAGTTTTTTTAACAGTAACATTATCTTGGTAAGAATTAATTGCAAGGGTTAAAATCTTTTCTGCTTTTGAAGCAACTGATTTTGCTTTTGCTACAGTAGTTTCAATTTTGCCATACCAAAGCAAATAACTAACTTGATTTCTAAGAACAGCCAATCTTTCTTTACTTGCTCTACCCAATTTATCGTTAGCCATTGTTATCTCCTTTTATTCTTCGTCGTTTCTAAGCCCCAAACCATAAGTTTGAAGTTTAGCAACAACCTCTTCTATAGATTTTAAGCCAAGGTTTCTAACCTTTAACATATCACTTTTTGATTTTTTAATTAAATCATCAACAGTGTTAATATTTGCGCGTTTTAAGCAGTTATATGACCTAACTGAAAGGTCCATTTCTTCAATAGGAAGTTCCAACACTTTAACTTGTTCGTCTTCTTCTTTTGATACCATAATTTGCATATCGCTAATGTTATCGCAAAGTTCAATAAACAAGTTGACATGTTCATTAATAATTTTACCTGCCAAACTTACAATTTCGCGTGCTGACACAGTGCCATCGGTTTCAACTTCTAAAGTAAGTTTATCAAAATCAATGCTTTGTCCAACACGGGTGCTTTCAACTTCATAATTAACTTTCTTGATTGGAGAGTACAAACTGTCCATAGCAATAAAGTCGGCTGAAGGAAGGCGATCTTTATTTAAGTTGTTAGGAACATAACCCCTACCCCTGCCAATTAAAACTTCCATCTCGAAATTTGCATCAGCATCGCAAGTGCAAACATGAAGTTCTGGGTTTAAGATTTCAACATCGCTGTTTGGTTCAAAGTCAGACGCTTTAATAACACCAGCACCTTTCTTTTTTAAATGAAGCGAAGTAGTAAAATCTCTATCAGTAGAATCAGTTTTTACTGCGAGATATTTAAGGTTAAGTATGATATCTACAACATCCTCGACAACGCCGGGAACTGTAGAAAACTCGTGCATAACACCGCTAATTCTAATAGCGATTGGTGCAGCACCAGGAAGGCTAGAAAGAAGAGTTCTTCTCATAGCATTGCCAAGTGTTGTGCCATAGCCTTTTTCAAGTGGTTCAATAATAAAACGAGCGTATGAGCCACCTTCGGTTTCTTCACAAGTAATTCTTGGTTTTTCCATTTCCATCATATAGTTTTGTTCCTCCTACTATCTTGAATACAACTCAATAATTAAGTGTTCTTTAATGCTTAAGTCAATATCATCGCGTTGTGGCAATGCCAACACTTTGCCTTCGAGGCTTGCAGTGTTAAACTCTAACCATTTTGGCATAACCATTTTCATATCTTTTAATTGTTTAAACATTTCAAGTTCGCGTTTGTTTTCTTTAACTGCGATAACATCGCCAACTTTAACTCTATAAGAAGGAATGTTTACTGTTTTACCATTAACGGTAATTTGGCAATGGTTTACAATTTGACGGCATTCTTTTCTAGAAGAGCCAATACCCATTCTGTAAACAACATTGTCTAAACGGCGTTCAATAAGTGAAAGCATGTTTTCACCAGTTACGCCTTTCATGCGTTCTGCTTCGTCATAATATCTGCGGAATTGTTTTTCTAATATTCCGTATGCTTTTTTAACTTTTTGTTTTTCTCTTAATTGTGTGCCATATTCAGTCACTTTTTTGCGACTAGTGCCATGTTGTCCTGGGGCAACTGGGCGTCTTTCCATAGCACATTTTTTTGTTGTGCATCTTTCGCCTTTTAAGAAAAGTTTGCAACCTTCACGGCGACATTCTCTACAATCTGCACCTGTACATCTTGCCATATGTTATATCTCCTATATAATTAAACTCTTCTGATTTTAGGTGGACGGCAACCGTTATGAGCGATTGGTGAAACATCTTTAATAAGTGTAACAGAAATACCCATTGTTTGAAGTGAACGAATTGCTGATTCACGGCCATTGCCGGGACCTTTTACATAAACTTCAACAGATTTAATACCGTTTTCTAAAGCGACTTTTGCTGCATCTTCAACCGATTGCTGTGCTGCAAACGGAGTGCTTTTTTTAGAACCTCTTAAGCCAAATTTGCCAGAAGAAGCCCATGAAATTGCATTACCTTGCATATCGGTAAATGTTACAAGAGTGTTATTGAAAGAACTTTTAATATGAACTTGTCCTTTATCAATGTTTCTAGATACTCTTTTTTTCTTTGACTTTTTAACATCAGCCATTTTTATTTCTCCTTATGCTTTATGCTTTACCCTTTTTAGAGCTTCCGCTAACGACTTTTTTCTTGCCTTTTCTTGTTCTGCAGTTGTTTCGTGTGTTTTGTCCACGAACTGGTAAATTTCTTCTATGTCTTAAACCTCTATAAGAACCGATTTCAGTGAGGCGTTTAATATTCATAGAAACTTCTTTACGCAAATCACCTTCAACGATAAGGTTGTGCTCGATATAGTTTCTAAGTTTTGCCACATCGTTTTCGTCAAGGTCTTTAACACGCGTGTCAGGATTAATGCCTGTTTCTGCCAAAACTTTGTTGGCTGTTTCACGGCCAATGCCATAAATATATGTCAAGCCGATTTCAATTCTTTTTTCTCTTGGTAAATCGACACCTGCGATTCTTGCCATACTTTTTATTTCCTCCAAAAATGTTTTTTAGTGATGTATATGTCTCGCATAGCCGAAAGTATTTATTAATACCAGCCGCACGGCATATGCGTTATTTTTAAATTTACAAATATGCTCTTAGCCTTGTGTTTGTTTGTGAGATTTATCTTTTGAGCAAATTACCATTACTTTTCCGTTTCTTTTAATAACCTTGCATTTATCACACATAGGTTTAACCGATGGTCTTACTTTCATAAATTTCTCCTTTTTCTGTACTTAAATAAATAGAAGTTAAGGTAAAATTAATTTTTTCCGCGCCAAGTTATTCTGCCTTTAGTAAGGTCATACGGACTCATTTCAACTTTAACTTTATCGCCTTCAAGAATTTTAATATAGTTAATTCTTAACTTGCCAGAAAGATAAGCGGTAATAATATGCCCATTAGACAACTTAACCAAAAAAGCGGTGTTTGGCAAAACCTCTTCTACCACGCCTTCAAATTCGATTACATCTTCTTTTGACATGCCATCTCCTCTATTATTTTTGCTCTTTGAAAAATTTTATTGTCTTTCGGATTTCTGCATTACAAGCACTTTGCTTAGATAACAATTTTTCTGCCATCGATTCGGCAAAATGCCCTGTTGCCAAAACATGTTTGGCTTTTTTCTTTTTAGGTTTTTCTATTGGCTTATTTTTGCCGTCAACCAAGAAAACATACTCGTTTAATACTTGCTCAACAACATACCACTCGCCCATATCATGCCCGCAAAGAGATATTACAATGTCGCCTATTTTCATAAATTTGTACCCTCATCAAGAGTTGTAATTTCAACACCGGCGGAAGTGACAATAACTGTGTTTTCATAATGAGCAGATGGTAAACCATCACGGGTAATAATACCCCAGCCGTCCTCATCTACAAAAACAAATCGGTCGCCCATGTTGATCATAGGTTCTATTGCTAGGCACATTCCGTCTTTTACTCTAACGCCTTGCGTTGGCAAGCCGTAGTTTGGAACTTCTGGCGCTTCGTGCATATTATGCCCAATGCCATGACCAACAAGTTCTCTAACAACAGAATAACCGTTCTTTTCTGCATGAGT
Organism: Clostridia bacterium; assembly: GCA_017467895.1. GTDB lineage: Bacteria > Bacillota > Clostridia > Christensenellales > UBA1242 > HGM11367. The sequence goes on along the minus strand of JAFUKB010000003.1, from coordinate 24,282 downwards.
TTGAATTGCGCATGAAAGTTTACCCAATTTTTCGCCCACTTTAAGGTTTTTAATTCCCTCAAAAAAGCATTCTTCTGTTACCCTAACAAGCCTTGCGACATCATCAGAAATTTTACCTACGGCAAAAGTTCTTGCAGCATCTCCATGGTAGCCATTAATAACCGCACCAACATCAATGCTAATAATGTCTCCCTCTTTTAAAACCGTGGTTTTAGAAGGGATTCCATGAACAACAGTTGCGTTCACGGAAGCGCAAATACTTGCAGGAAAACCGTCATAATGCAAAAAAGACGGCGTTGCACCTTTTTCTATTATATACTTTTCAATTTTTTTGTCAAGTTCAAATGTAGAAATATTTGGTTTAATTAAAGATTCTGCATATTTTAATGCTCCTGCAACAACCTTTCCTGCAAGACGCATGCCATTTATGTCTTCCAAATCTTTACAAATCATATATTTTCTCCATATTTTTTAAGTAAATCACTAATAATTTGATTTAATTTTTGCTTTGTTTGCTCAACCGAACCAGAATTATCTAGCACAACAATTTTGTCGGCATAAAATTCTTTTAAAGGAGCGGTTGATTCATTATAAACATTAAGGCGGTTTGTAACAACTTCTAAGTTGTCATCAGCGCGAGTAACCAACTCTCCGCCACATTTTTTACAAACTGTGTCTTTTTGACCTATCTCGCTCAAATTGCCACATGCCAAGCAGGTTTTTCTGCTCAACACTCTTTCTATTAAAATATCATCAGGAACATCAACAAACAAAACGCTGTCAATATTTACAATGCCTGCCAAACTTTTAGCCTGCAACACAGAGCGCGGATATCCATCAAAGACGCAATTTTTGCTCTTCATTTTGCCAATTTCGTCCTTGAGCATATCAAAAACCAAATCGTTTGGCACAAGTTCCCCTTGAGCCATATAGCCATTGGCAACTTGACCCAGTTGGGTCCCCTCTGCAATATTTTTTCTAAGCAATGCACCTGTTGATATATGATAAAAACCATATTCGTTTTTTAAAATGTCAGCAATAAAACCCTTGCCAGCCCCGGGTTTCCCCAATAAAATTAAGTTCACAAATTCTCCTTAAACACATTAAGGTGGTTAAAGTATTTTTAACTCCTTGTGTTTTTATTTTCGCTCATAAACCAAACAAACGGTGCAAACACTAATGCTTGCACCATCGTTTGTATTTTTTAATTTAAAAAGCCTTTATAGTTGCGTGTAATCAACTGCGATTCAAGTTGCTTTTGAAACTCTAATGCCACAGATACGACAATCATCATACCGGTTGCACTAAATGCACCAGTAAGTGTTGATGACAAATTTCCACCAATTAAGTTAAATACCACCGAAGGCACCAAAGCAATAAATGCTAAGAATATTGCACCAAACAAGGTAATACGCTTTGATACTCTTGAAAGATAATCGGTTGTATCTTTACCTGGGCGCACACCGTTTATAAACCCGCCACTTTGTTGAATGTTCTTGCTAATGTCTTCTGGCTTAAATGTAATTTGAGCATAGAAATAACTAAAGAACAAAATAAGAAGTGCGGTTAAAACTATATAAAGCCATGTCCCTGCGCCAAGCACGCTGTTATAGCCTGCCAAAGTTTCTTCAGAACCAAACATGCTAATAATCATGTATGGGAACGACAAGAGTGCACTGGCAAAAATAATTGGAATAACACCTGAGCCATTTACTCTAACAGGAATACAGTTGCTTTGTCCGCCATAGGTTTTTCTTCCCTTAACTTGCTTTGCATACTGAACTGGAATTTTACGCTCTGCTCCATCAATAAAGATAATAAGAGCAAATACCAACACTACAGCAACTAAGAAGATAATTAAGTTCCACAAATAATCAATATTGGTTGAAATGCTAGTAATAGAACTTAAAATTGCAGTGCCAGCAGATGACAATATACCAACAAAGATAAGCATTGAAAGACCATTGCCAATTCCGTTTTCAGTAATGCGTTCGCCAAGCCACACTGTGAACATAGCGCCAGCAACCAAAACAATTACAGTAAACACTGGAGCCAAGAATGCAAAGCCTTCTCCCCAAAGACGGGTATCAAACAAGCCACTACCAGAAAGCGAAACAGTTATGCCGATAGCCTGAGCAATGGCAAGAACCAACGCCGCAATACGAGTGTATAGGTTGATTTTCTTTTTTCCATCTTCGCCACTTCTTGCAATCTCGTCAAGTTTAGGAATTGCAACTTGCAAAAGTTGAATAATAATAGACGCGTTAATATATGGAGAAACGCCCAATGCTAGTATAGAAGCATTTGAAAGCGCCCCACCACTCAAAGTGCTAAGAAGCCCCAAGAAGCCATTTTGATCTTCTGCCACGGTATTAGTAAACACATCTTTAACAATACCCGGTATAGGCAACCAGCAACCAACGCGATAAACTAATAAAAGAAGTAACGTAATAAAAATCTTACGTCTTACTTCTTTAATTTTAAAGGCATCGATAATTGTTTTAAACATTAAATAACCTCAGTTTTACCACCGACTTTTTCAATTTTTTCGATAGCAGATTTTGAAAATTTGCTAGCCTGAACAGTTAAAGGTTTAGAGAGTTCCCCATCGCCCAAAACTTTAAGGCCGTATGGCATCATTTTGCCAATAACGCGAGTTTCATATAAAAGTTCTTGTGTAATAACTGAATTTGCGTCAAACATTTCCAAATCGCCAACATTAACGGTAGCATATTGCTTTTTAAAGTTATAGTTGTTAAAACCACGAATTGGAGTTTTGCGAATTAAAGGAAGTTGTCCGCCTTCAAAGCCAGGGCGAACACCGCCACCGCTTCTTGCGTTTTGACCTTTGTGACCTTTGCCACTTGTTTTGCCAAGACCGCTTCCAAGACCTCTACCAACCCTAAAAGATTTACGGTTAGAATTTTTTGCTGGAGAAAGTGTTTGTATATCCATTATATTTCCTCCTTAAATTTCTTCAACCAAAACCATGTGTCTAACATGATAAAGCGAACCACGAATAGACGCATTGTCTGGGAAGATTTTTGTTTGATTTAATTTTGTAAAGCCCAAAGCCTCTAAGATTTTTGCTTGGTTTTTGTTATAACCTATTTTGCTTTTGATATAGGTTACTTTAAGTTGTTTTTCTGCCATAAGTGCCTCCTATATCTCATCAACACTCAAGCCACGACGAGCAGCGATTTGCTCTTTTGTCTTAAGTGCTTTCAAGCCGTTTAATGTTGCTTTAACAAGGTTAATTTTATTTGAAGAACCGTGACGTTTTGTAACGATATCTTTAATACCTGCAAGGTCGATGATTGAACGAGCAGCACCGCCTGCAATAACACCAGTACCAGGTTTTGCAGGAATAAGGTGTACATTAGATGCACCAAACTTGCCAACAATTTCGTGTGGAATAGTTGTGTCAGCAGTTGCAATTTTAAATAAATTCTTTTTAGCAGCAGCAGTTGCTTTGTCGATTGCTACAGGCACTTCGCCAGCCTTGCCAGTTCCAATACCTACGCTACCCTTACGGTCGCCAACTACTACCATTGCGCTAAAGCGCATTGTTCTACCACCTTTAACAACTTTGGTAACGCGTCTTACAGCAACCAAAACTTTGTCAAAGCCGTCGTCTTCGCGACGCCTGTCTTCATGGCGTCTTTCTCTTTTAACTTTTTCTAATTCTGCCATAACCTACTCCTAAAACTCTAACCCAGCACTTCTTGCGCCATCAGCAAGAGCCTGAACACGACCTGTATATATATAGCCACCACGGTCAAAAACTACATTTTTAATGCCTTTTTCAATAGCAAGTTTGCCAAGTTTTTCGCCAACAAGTTTTGCTTGTTCGCATTTTGTTTTGCCTGCCATATCGAAGTCTTTATCAGTAGAAGAAGCGGCTACAAGTGTAACGCCTTTAACATCATCAATCACTTGAGCATAAATGCTTACGTTACTTCTATAAACACAAAGTCTTGGACGCTCAGTTGTGCCAGAAAGGTGTTTTCTAACACGATTGTGTCTTTTAACTCTGTCTGCGTTTTTATCTCTTTTACTTAACATTTATCCTAACTCCTATTTTTTGCCCTTAGCGGCGGTTTTTCCGACTTTTCTAATAACCTTTTCGTCAGCGTAATGAACGCCGTAGCCATGGTAAGGTTCTACTCTTCTTGCATCTCTGATGTTTGAAGCGAATTGACCAACTTGCTCTTTGTTTGCACCCTTAACAACAATTTCGAGTGCAGTAGGACATTCTACTTTTAAACCTTGTTCAATTTTAAATTCAACATCGTGTGAATAGCCAAGGTTCAAAACCAAAGTGTCACCTTTAACAGCGGCTTTATAACCAACACCTGCAATAACAAGAGTTTTAGAGAAGCCTTCGCTTACGCCTTTAACCATGTTTGCAATTAATGCTCTATATAAGCCGTGTTTTGCTTTTACTTTATTATCGTCATTAGCGCGTGTAAGTGATATTTTTCCATCGGCAATGTTAACAGTAATAAGTTTGTCAACTTCTTGAGAAAGTTCTCCAAGAGGACCTTTTACTGTAACAACATTGTTTGCCATAGAAGCAGTTACACCTGCAGGAACGATAATTTCTTTTCTACCAATTCTTGACATAAACTCCTCCTACCAAACAAATGCCAATACTTCGCCACCAACGCCGGCAGCGCGCGCTTGCTTGTCTGTTAATATACCTTTATTTGTTGAAACGATTGCAATACCAAGACCAGAAATAACTTGAGGAAGTTTATCTTTTTGAGCATAAACCCTTAAGCCTGGTTTAGAAATTCTCTTAATGCCTTGGATAACCGCTTCACCATTTTCATCATACTTTAATGTAATGATAATATTTTTGTGACCATTGTCTTCTTTTTCGTCACAACTTACAATGTAACCTTCTTTAACCAAGATGTTTGCGATTGCAAGTTTTTCTTTTGAAGCAGGAACGCTAACTTCTTTTAAATGTGCAGTAAGTCCGTTACGAATACGAGTCAGCATATCTGCTATTGGATCTGTAAATACCATATTAGTTTTCCTCCTACCAACTAGCCTTCTTAACACCTGGGATTTCACCCTTAGATGCTAATTCTCTAAAACAAATTCTGCATATTCCGTATTTTCTAAGAACTGCGTGTGGACGACCACAAAGAGTGCAACGAGTATATTCACGAGTTGTGAATTTTTGCTTTCTTTGTTGTTTTGCTTTTAATGATGTTTTTGCCATTGTTTATCCCACCTTATCTTCTAAAAGGAATGCCTAAAGCACTAAGTAGTGCCTTTGCTTCTTCGTCCGACTTTGCACTTGTAACGAATACTATATCTAAACCTCTTACTTTGTCTACTTTGTCATAAGAGATTTCTGGGAAAATAAGTTGTTCTTTAATTCCCATTGCATAATTGCCTTTTCCGTCAAACGCTTTGTTGTTAACACCTTTAAAGTCACGAACTCTTGGAAGAGCGATTGAAACAAGTCTGTCTAAGAACTCATACATTCTATTGCCTCTAAGTGTAACTTTAGCGCCGATTTTCATACCTTGTCTAACTTTAAAGTTAGAGATTGCTTTTTTAGAAACAGTTGCAACTGCTTTTTGACCAGCGATTGCAGTAAGTTCATCAACTGCGATTTGGAAAGATTTTGAGTTATCTTTTACTTCGCCAAGTCCCATGTTCATAACAATTTTTTCTAATTTTGGAACTTCGTTGATATTTTTGTAGCCAAATTCTTTAATAAGAGCAGGAACAACAGTTTCTTTGTACATAACATTTAATCTTGCTTTTTCCATTGTTAACTATTCTCCTTTATCTTCTTTTTTGGCTTTTTTTGCTTTTGATTCTTTAACGGCTTTTTTAGCATCTTTTTTTGTTGCTTTAACAAATTCTTTATCTAAAGATGCGCCACATTTAGCACATGCGCGTGCTTTTTTGCCTTCAATTTCGGCATGCTTAACTCTTGTTGCTTTTCCGCAAACTGAGCAAACTACCATAACATTTGAAGCGTCGATTGGAGCAGATTTTTTAACAATTCCGCCCTTATCTTGCTGATTTTTAGGTTTGTTGTGTTTTGTAACAATGTTTACACCATCTACAAGAACTTTTCCAGTTGAAGGAGAAACTTCTAAAACATCAGCAGTTTTGCCTTTATCTTTACCGGCGATAACCAAAACTTTGTCGCCTTTTTTAACAAATAATTTTGCCATCTAATTTCTCCTTTAAATTATATAACTTCTGGTGCAAGTGAAATAATTTTCATATAACCCTTGTCACGAAGTTCTCTTGCAATAGGTCCAAAAATGCGTGAGCCTTTTGGTTGGCCTTGTTCGTCGATGATTACGGCTGCATTGTCATCAAAACGGATGTGTGAACCGTCTGGTCTTTGCAAACCTTTTGAAGTTCTAACAATAACCGCTTTAACAACATCGCCTTTTTTTACGCTACCGCCAGGGATAGCAGATTTAACAGATGCTACAATAACATCACCGATATTACCTGTTCTTCTAAATGAACCACCAAGAACGCGAATGCACATAATAGTTTTTGCGCCAGTGTTGTCAGCGATTTTTAATCTAGTTTGTGGTTGAATCATATCTTACTACCTCCTACTTAGCCTTTTCAACAATTCTTACAACACGGTAGTATTTGTCTTTAGAGATATGACGAGTTTCCATAATTTCTACAGTATCGCCAAGACCGCAAACATTTTGTTCATCGTGTGCTTTGAATTTTGTTGTTCTTTTAACGACTTTTTTATAAAGTGGGTGTTTAACATTGTCTACAACTGCAACAACCACTGTTTTATCCATTTTGCCAGCGCTTACAACAGTACCTTGTTTTGTAGGGCGAGGTTTTCTAACTAAATTTTCCATAATTACGCCTTCCTTTCTCTTAATATTGTATTGATTTTTGCAATATCTTTTTTAATGTTGTGAAGTTGCATAGGATTGCTTAAACTGCCGGTTGCTTGAGCGAAGCGAAGGTTAAAAAGTTCAGTTTTAAGCGCTTTTAATTTTGCATTAAGTTCGTCATCTGACATGGCTCTTATTTCTGCTACTTTCATTATTCTTGTGTTCCTCCTTCTAAATCGGCTTTTTTAACAAATTTAACTTTGCAAGGAAGTTTATGACCTGCAAGTCTTAACGCTTCACGAGCAATATCTTCTGCTACACCAGCGATTTCAAAAAGAACTCTGCCTGGTTTAACTTTTGCTACCCAGAACTCAGGAGAACCTTTACCACTACCCATACGAGTTTCAGCAGGTTTCTTTGTTACAGGGGTGTCTGGGAAAATACCAATCCAAACTTTACCACCACGCTTAATGAAACGAGTCATAGCAACACGAGCGGCTTCAATTTGGTTAGATTTAATTTGACAAGGTTCGGTGGCAATAATACCAAATTCGCCGTAAGCAATTTTGTTGCCACGAGTTGCCTTACCTGTCATGCGACCGCGTTGAACGCGTCTTCTTTTAACTCTTTTAGGCATTAACATTTGACTTGTCCTCCTTTGGTTCGTCTTTTGTGCCTAAAATATCGCCTTTGTAAATCCAGCATTTAACGCCAAGTTTACCATAGTTTGTGTAAGCGGCTGTTGTACCGTAATCGATATCAGCACGGATTGTTTGAAGTGGAAGAGAACCTTCCATGTAGTTTTCAGTTCTAGCGATTGTGTTAGCACCGTCAACTACGCCACTAACTTGAACTTTGCAACCTTTAGCACCGGCTTTCATAACTCTTTGAATTGCTTGTTTTAAAGCACGACGGAAAGTAACGCGTTTTTCAAGTTGAGCAGCAACGCCTTCTGCTACAAGTTGAGCATCAAGGTCAACTTTTTTAACTTCTTTAATATTAACGAACAAGTTTTTTGTTGGGTTAATAATTTTAGAAAGTTGTTTTTTAATAATTTCTACATTGGCGCCTTTTTGACCAATTAAAACGGCAGGGCGACCAGTGTGAATGTTGATAACTAATTTTTCTTTAGTTCTTTCGATTCCAATTTTTGAAATAGATGCTTGAGCATATTCTTTGTTCAAAAATTTTCTAATCTTGTTGTCTTCAAGAAGAAATTTAGCAAAGTCTTCTTTACTTGCATACCAAGTGGAATCCCAAGGTTTGTTTATACCAACTCTAAGTCCGATTGGATTAACTTTTTGTCCCATACTTTGCCTCCTTCTACTCTTTTACACCATCAAGATAAACTGTGATGTGACATGTTCTTTTTAATAATCTGTTTGCTCTGCCGCGTGCGCGAATATCCAAGCGTTTAAGTGTTGGACCTGGGCAAACATAACATTCGTCAACAATAAGATCAGCGCGTGCCAAACCTTTGTTGTTTTCTGCGTTTGCAAGTGCAGATTTAACAAGTTTTAAGCAAACTTCAGCGGCTGCTGTTGTTTGGTTAGATAAAATTGCGATTGCTTCGTCAACTTTTTTGCCTCTAATTGTATCAAGAGTGATACGAACTTTAGATGGGCTCATTCTAACATATTTAACAACTGCAAATGCTCTTGGGTCTGCATTTTTTTGTCTTGCTAATGCTTTTTCTCTAATTCTAGTTGCCATTTTTCATCTACCTCTTATCTGCCAGCCTTTGCTGTTTGTGACGACTTTTGACCTGCATGACCTTTGTAAGTTCTTGTTGGAGCAAACTCACCAAGTTTGTGACCAACCATTTCTGATGTGCAGTAAACAGGAATGTGCTTTTTGCCGTTGTGAACAGCAAAAGTGAAACCTACAAATTCTGGATAAATTGTAGAAGAACGAGACCAAGTTTTAATAGGTTTTTTATTGCCAGATTGGTTCATTTCTTCAACTCTTTTCAATAATTTTGAAAAAACATAAGGTTTTTTCTTTAAACTTCTACTCATAACTTAAACTCGACCTCCTTATTTAGTTCTTCTCTTAACAATTAACTTGTCAGATGCTTTTTTAGATTTTCTTGTCTTGTAACCAAGAGCAGGTTTGCCCCAAGGTGTAACAGGAGATGCCATACCAACTGGAGACTTACCTTCACCACCACCGTGTGGGTGATCGTTAGGGTTCATAACAACACCACGAACAGATGGTCTAACGCCCATGTGGCGTTTTCTACCAGCCTTGCCAAGTGATACAAGTTCATGGTCAGAATTGCCAACTGTACCAATGGTTGCTTTGCAAGTAAGTAATACTTTTCTCATTTCGCCTGATGGAAGTCTTAAGGTTGCATAATTGCCTTCTTTAGCCATGAGGCTAATTTCCATACCAGCCGAACGCCCCATTTTGCCACCGCGACCTGCGTCAAGTTCAACATTGTGAACAACTGTACCAACAGGAATTGAACTGAGTGGAAGAGCGTTTCCAACTTTAATTTCTGCATTTTCGCCACTGCATACAGTGTCGCCAACATTTAAACCAACAGGTGCTAAAATGTAGCGTTTTTCACCGTCTGCATAGTTTAAAAGTGCAATGAATGCTGAACGGTTTGGATCATATTCAATGCTTGCAACTTTTGCAGGAACATTGTCTTTATTTCTTTTGAAATCAATAATTCTATATTTTCTTTTATTGCCACCGCCCATGTGACGAGTGGTTATTCTGCCTTGAGCATTTCTGCCCGCTGTTTTCTTAATAGAAACAACCAATGACTTTTCTGGAGCAGTTTTTGTTACTTCAGAGAATGTTAATGTTGAATAACTACGAGAACCAGCAGATGTAGGTTTTCTATTTCTAATCATAACTTTAAATTACTCCTTTTATTGTAAACTGTCGAAGAAGGCAATAGTTTTGCTGTCGGCAGTAAGTTTTACGATTGCTTTTTTGTAATCGCTTGTTTTGCCAACTGTTCTTCCGCGTTTTGTATTTTGTGTTTTTGTTCTACCCTTAACAATAAGAGTATTTACTTTTTCTACTTTAACATCAAAGATTTCTTCAACTGCTTTTCTAATTTCAACCTTGTTTGCTGAAAGAGCAACTTTAAAAGTGTAAGTTTTGTTAGCCAAGCCTTTGTAACTTTTTTCAGTTAAAATAGGTTTAATAATAATTTCATGTGCTTCCATTATTCTGCGTACGCCTCCTCGATAGATTTAACAGCGTCGAGTGTTAAAACAATTTGTTTGTTTTTAACAATTTCGCTAACATTCAAAAGGTTTGCAGTTGTAACATCAACTCTTGCAATGTTGTTTGATGCTCTTAAAACTTCGTCATTCTTTTCAGCAAGAACTACGCAAACTGATTTATCAAATTTAAAAGCGTCTAAGAATTTTTGAACTTCTTTTGTTTTTGTTGCTTCCAAAGCAAATTTGTCCAAGATAACAACTTCGTTTTGAGCCAATTTTTGTGAAAGAGCCGAAACAAATGCGGTTCTTTTTGCAAACTTGTTAATTTTTTTAGAGAAATCTCTAGGTTTTGGAGCAAATACTACGCCACCACCAACAAATTGAGGGCCTTTTGTAGAGCCTTGACGAGCGTGGCCTGTGTGTTTTTGCTTCCAAGGTTTTTTAGCATGACCTCTAACTTCACTGCGAGTTAAAGTGCTTTTTGTGCCTTGACGAAGATTTGCGTCTTGAGCAACTACAACCTGATGAATAAGTGCTTCGTTATACTCTGCACCAAACACGGCTTCGTTTAATTCAACTTCGGCAACTTCGGCATTTTGCATATTAAAAACTTTTGCTTTCATATATTAGTCACCTCTTATGCTTTAACGCTTTCTTTAACCGTAACGATTGTGCCACGTGGACCAGGCAAGCAACCTTTGATTAAAAGAATATTACGAGCAGTATCGACTTTAACAACTTCCAAGTTTTGGATTGTTACTTGCTCATGGCCATATTGACCAGGCATATGTTTGTTTTTGAAAACTCTTGATGGAGTTGAGTTTGCACTCATTGAACCAACTTCTCTGTGCACAAGTGAAACACCGTGTGACATTTTAAGTCTGTGTTGGTTCCATCTTTGAATAACGCCAGTGAAGCCACGGCCACGAGTAAGGCCAGTAACATCAACTTTGTCACCTTCTTCAAAAATGTCGCAAGTGATTGCTTTTCCAATTTCAAACTCTTTGGCATTGTCAAGTTTGAGTTCTCTTAAAATTTTGTGAGCAACAACATTTGCTTTTTTGTAAACGCCGAGTTGTGCTTTGTTAACTCTGCTTTCTTTTTGTTCTTCAAAGGCAACAACAACACAGTTGTAACCTTCTTTTTCTTCAGTCTTCTTTTGAACGACTGTGCAAGGGCCAGCCTCAACGACTGTAACTGGAACAACCAAACCATCGGTAGTGAAGATTTGAGTCATACCAAGTTTTTTACCTATAATTGCTTTTTTCATTTACTTCTCCTTCCTTTTAGTTTGATTATAATTTGATGTTGATATCAACACCGGCTGGTAAATCTAATTTCATGAAAGAATCGATTGCTTTTGCGTTTGTTGGATAAACATCAATCATTCTTTGATGAGTTCTAGATTCAAATTGTTCACGACTATCTTTGTGTTTGTGTGGTGAGCGAATAATTGTAACCACTTCTCTTTTTGTTGGAAGTGCTATTGGACCAACCACTTTGGCACCGTTTTTCTCGGCAGTGTTGATTATTTTTTCAACAGCGCTGTCAAGCAAAACATGGTCGTAAGATTTAACTTTGATTCTAATTTTTTGCTTAGTTGCCATTATTTAAAAATCCTCCTGTAAAAACTAGCCAATAACTTAAAACTTGCTTTTTCTCTTTCAAAAACACTATGCCGTGTGTTTTCGACGCTACGACCAAAAAAAAAGCGTTATTGGTCGCCCTGCTCTTTTTGGCAAGACTTGTCCGCACAAATTCTCTTTTGCTGTTTGCTGTAAGCAAAAGTAACCTTGTGTTTCAACCCGTTATAATCCGTAGTCTGCTAATAGTAACACACTTTCCATTGCCATGTCAACAACTATTTTTAAAAAAAATTAATCAATATAAAACGCGAGCAGGTTGTTCCCTGCCCGCGTTTAATGTTTATTATATTTATAAATAATGATTGTTGTTATACTTAATTTTTATATATTAATAAAATACTATAATCTTTAGCCTTACACCATAATTAAAAAATTATGTAGTATTTTGGTTACTCTATGCTGGAATGGTGATCTGGAAAGCCGGACGCACGCCGTTCGCACCGTCCGCATCGCTGCTAACGAGGCTGCCACCGGCATTCACGAGGTACTCATAGGTCGCAAAGGACGCACGCGGAGTGCGCAACCACCAATTGCTAGCGGTTCCAGTAAATGTACCGTCTCCTGCAAGGCTTGTCGTTGGGAGTTTATAACTCACTTTATAGGTATCACTACTTGATGTTAGTGTTGCGTCTTTTTGACCGAGGAAGTTACATGCTTCATAATAACTTAAGCACCACAGTTTATCTGAGTCAGTTGCTGAGGTTGAGATTGTTTTTCCACTTATTGTTTTTGATGAGGCTTTAAATACGCCTGCTGTTTTTGTTGCTGTTGCTGAGGTTGTGCCAGTGTCGGAGTACAAACTAAATGTTGCTCCATTTTGTGCTGACTCTAACGGGCGTGCGGTAATCATATTGTATATGCTGTCTGAAGAAATTTCAAAGTATGTTAAGAATGATTTATCGCCTGTTAATGCAGTTGTTGTATTTGGGTAATAGGTTTTTGCTGAACCTGCGTTTGCTGTATTGCCTGAGTATGTTCTATATGCTGGGTTATCAGAATTGCTATTTAAGTATGCCCTTATGTTACTTGATGAATAATCATATGGTTTTAATGTGTGGGTTGTGTAGCCGTCTAATGTACTTGCGTCACCGCCATTGTAATATACGGAGTAACTGGTTGCAAGGTTATTATAGAAGTTATATGACAAGCCATAGTTTGTTGCACTCTCTACATCTAATATGTATTCTGAGATAAAGTAGTATGTTTTACCTTCTTCGGGTTTGCTTGTTTTTTCGAACAGTTTATATGTGCTTGTTGTTGTGTCATATTCCGCTATTGGAACCCAACGGAGTTTTTCGCCTGTGTATGGGTTGGTGCCCATCTCAATATAGTAATATGTCGTTGTGCCATCGCCATAGCGAGCGTCAGCAGTGTTTTGGATTGTGTCGGATTTTATGAATGGTTCTTCCCACTTTTCAAACTTTAGTGCAAGCACCAAGTCTTGAAGGGTGGTTATGCTTGAGTATACTGTGCCGTTTGGGGTGTCGGGTTGAAGTTCTAGGGTGAAGACAAATGTTGTTGTACCCTGTGGGTCTATGTCAGCGGTGTCTTGGTTGGCTGAGGCTGTTACCCTTGTTGGCAAAGTGTGAGTAACTGTTTTGGCGGTTATCTTATATGCCGAAGTGTTTTTTACCGTTATGCCTATAACTATATCTTCTGCACTGCCGTCAGTTGACGCCATATCGGTAAAGTAGCGAGTGCCTAGGTCTAGTTTACACTGCTCGGTTGTGCTTACTCCTCCCTCTATGCTTAGGGCATTGCCTCCGTTGAGTGGTTCTTTTTGGGCTTCTGCTACTGGCAAGCCATCATCGTCATTGCCTTCGGCATGACCATATATGTATGCTGTTATATCAACCTTACAGTTATGCGCGCTAAAGGCTATTTTGCCACCAACATTTAGGTTTGCTGTGGTTGCTGAGTAAACGCCTATTGCTATTGCGCATACGCATAGGCAGATGGTTACTATGTTAATCCACAATCTGAATTTATTTTTCATGTTTTTTCTCCCTTTATTTTTAGTTAATAGTGAATAGGTAATAGTGAATAGGTGTTGATAATTTTAATAATAAATTGTGAACAAGTTGCAACAGTGCTTTCATCACTGAAAGAGTTGTTTAATTTGTCATTAACTTTCCACTCTTCACTTTTACTTTTTCACTTTTCTCTTTAGTGTACCCCCCCCCGCGAAGTTGTCAAACAATTTTTAATAATTGCAAAAACTTTTTTGCTTGACCACATTTTGGCTTCTTTTTTTGATGGGCATAATTGATTTTGTGTGCAAATTTTTATGTGCGTCTTAAATTTGTTTGATATACTCATTTTGAGTATATATTTTAATAATATTCATTTTATTAAACCGAGTCAAATAATTTTATGAGAGTTTTTCATAAATTACACTCACTTTGAGTATGTATAAAGACTGCGACACCCAAAACGAGTATAATGACTGTAATTATGGATAAATTTTCAAAAAACTTAAAAGAAATACGCACGCAAAAAGGGCTCAGCCAAAAACAAATGGCTGAGTTATTGGGCGTTTCACACCGCACTTATCAAAACTATGAACTTTTGGACAGCAACAATCGCGAACCAGATTTAGAAATGCTTTGCAAAATTTCAAAAACTTTAGACATTAGCATTGATTATTTGCTTGATTTAGCACAATACTGAAATTAAGTAATAGGTAATAGTGAATAGGTAATAAGTTATGAATGATAGTCCACTTCTTATTAAATCAAAGCAATTTGCACTAAAAATTATAAAAAATTGCGATATATTATATAAACAACAAAAAGAATTTGTGTTGTCAAATCAATTGTTGCGTTCAGGAACTAGTATCGGCGCAAACATTAGAGAAGCCTTTTATGCTCAAAGTAAAGCGGATTTTATCTCTAAACTCTCTATTGCGCTTAAAGAATGTGCCGAAAGCGAATACTGGCTAGAACTTTTAAACGAAAGTAATCGTTTTTTTGACTCGCAATTATTAAAAGACTGTATAGAATTAAAAAAATTATTAATGTCGTCAATAAATACAACAAAACAAGGTATGTAATTTAACCCAAAAAAGTAGACCATATGGTCTACTTTTTTGTCCTTACCTATTACCTATTCACTATTACTTATTATCTATAAATCGTTTCTCAGTTCCATTGCTCTATTTAAAGTAACCTCGTCGGCGTATTCTAGATCTGTGCCCATAGAAACACCTTGTGCAATTCTTGTTACTTTAACACCAAAAGGTTTAAGTAGTTCGGCAATATAATAAGCAGTGGTATCACCTGGAACATCGGGATTTGTTGCCATAATAACCTCTTTGGTTTTATGTTTTTGAACCCTTGCAACAAGTTCTTTAATACGAATATCATTTGGCGATTTATGTTCAAGCGGGTTAATACACCCATGCAAAACATGATAAGCACCATTAAAATTTTTTAATTTTTCCAACGCAACAACATCTTTTGGTTCAGCAACCACGCAAATTACTTCGGCGTTATTTTTTAAACAATGTTCGCAAACTTCATTTTCGCTAAAATTGCCACACTCACTGCAAAACCTAATTTTTTGCTTTGCTTCGAGCATATTTGAGGCAAATGTTTTTACATCATCTTCTTTCATATTCAAAATGCTGTAAGCATAGCGTTGTGCAGTTTTATAGCCAACTCCGGGAAGCGCCCTAAATGCGCTTATAAGATTATCTAAACTTTGAATATAACTCATATGAATCCTTTTAAAACATTCCCGGCATTTGAGGCATGGTTGCTTTTTGCGCCTCTTCAATTTGCTCCAGCACATCATTTACGCCAGCAACAACCAAGTCTTGAAGAGTTTCAATATCGTCAGGGTCAACTACCGCAGGCTTAATTTCCAAATTTTTAATTTGCCTATCGCCAGTCATAACAACCTTAACCGCACCGCCACCAACGGAAGCCGTAAATTCTTTTGCTTCTAATTCTTCTTGTTTTTTTAACATTTCTTCTTGCATTTTTTGTGCTTGGCGTGCAAGGTTTTGCAGGTTCATTCCTCCGCCAAATCCACCACCAAATCCACCATAGTTTGCCATATTTATTTTCTCCCTTTTTTTATTTTAAAATTTCTTTTTATTTCTTTCTATTTCTTTGTGGAAAAACTTTTTTGAAAAAAAGATTTTTCCACACCTTTTTAAAAAACTTAAAATAATAAATAAATTAATAATTTTTAAAAATATTTTATGTGCAAAAATGAGTTTAAAATAAACGAATTTTTGCATTATTTAAAGTTTTTGAAAGTATGAAAACTTTTTTCAAAAAATTTTCATAAAAACAATACAAAATTTTAATTTACTCAATAATTAATTTATCTTTAAAAATTTCTTTTAATATTTTTAAATCAAACTGTGCAACTGGAAGTATTTTATCTTTTTTAATAATTTCAAACTGTTGCACACCAAAGTTATTTAATGCTTTTTTTAATTCTTGTTTATTATCTTCAGATTGCAAAAGTTCATACAAAAAATTTTCGGTTGTATAAATATTAAACACTCCGTTTTGCACATCAACCTCGGTTATATCACCACAAGCAATATGCAATGCAACTGCATGATGTTCCCGCAAATAAATTATAACCTTTCCCCAAAGTGTGCGAGGAGACACATCTGCCTTTAACCCATCGCCTGCTTTGGCAACAATCATTTGCCTATAATTTTGCGTTGTTAGTTTTTTTTTTGCCCCTCGCCAACCTCACTAACGGCGGTTATAATTGCCACCTCTAGCAATGTCTTTGGCGAAAGAGCGTATTTCATTTCGGCTTCTATGCTCGAAAAGATTTTCATATATTCCATTAAATTATCATTTTCTATTTCTTGTGCCTGCTTAATTAACAGTTGCAAATTGGAGTTTGACATTGCAAGCAAATCTTGTGGAGTTTGACAATTTTTTGCCACAAGCAAATTTCTTGCATGAAGCGTTAAATCTTTAACAAAAACACTCATGTTTTTTCCGCTGGCATAAGTGTTTTGCACAACTTCCAATGCTTTGCCAACCTGTTTGTTGTTTATTGCGTCAAACAGTTTAACATACTCAGCAGTGTCACTTGCTCCAATAACCTTTTGAGCACCGAGCGTTGTAACATTGCCTTGGCAAAATGCACTAACACAATCGGCAATGCTAAGCGTGTCACGGCAACTGCCCTCGCCAGCAAGTGCAATTAACTTAAGTGCCTCGTCATCATAAGTTATGCCCTCGGCGTCAAAAACTTTTTTAACTAAACCAACTAGCGTGTCAACAGGAACAAGTCTAAAGTCAAACCTCATGCAACGAGACAAGATTGTTGCTGGAAGTTTGTGAACCTCGGTTGTTGCCAAAATAAATATAACATGTGCTGGGGGTTCTTCCAAGGTTTTTAAAAGTGCGTTAAATGCTTGGTCGGTAAGCATGTGCACTTCGTCAATAATATAAACTTTATATTTGCCCGTTGTTGGCAAAAATTTAACTTTTTCTCTAAGGTCACGCACTTCATCAACGCGGTTATTTGACGCGGCGTCAATTTCTAGCACATCTACACTGCTTGCCATGTCAAGAGCCTTGCAAACTTCGCATTCAAAGCAAGGAGAACCGTTTGCCGAATTGGGGCAGTTAACTGCCTTGGCAAAAATTTTTGCAGTGCTTGTTTTGCCTGTGCCACGACTGCCAGTAAACAAATAAGCATGACTAACATTACCAGACACAACTTGGTGTTTAAGTGTTTCGGTTATGTGTTCTTGCCCAACAACCTCATCAAACGAGCGTGGTCTATATTTGCGGTAAAGCGCCTTGTATGCCATAATACTCCTTTTAACACAAAAGATTTTAGCACACACTTTTTAAAAATGCAAAGATTTTATATTAAAATTCACCCATCACAACACTTCCATTAAACCAAGACTCAAAAAAACTTGTCAAATTCTTGCCACTTGCTTTGCAAAAAGCAATCACCATATCGTTGGGCGTTGCCTCTTTAAAAGCATATTGGTTGTAATAATATTTTAAGCATTTTGTCATTTTTGCCTCGCCAAGCATATCATTTAAACTTGCAAACATAAGCATACCTTTTACATATGACAAATAAACATATTCGTTTTCTGTTGTATATTTATTAAGAGGTTTTAACATATCGGTCTTAAAATCAGTCACCACATCTCCAAAAATCTTAACAAAGTTATTATACGATTTTTGAGCATTGGCAAAAATCTCTTTGCTCGACCAACCATATTCGGGGTATTCATCATAAAAAAGTGCCGTGTTAAAATCGGTTAAGCCCTCGTCCAAAAATCCATAAGCGTATTGGTTGTTGCCCACAACGCCATACCACCATTGGTGGCAAAGTTCATGCACAACAACATTAACATAGGTGTCACGGTCAGACAAATTGTCGGCAATTAAAACAAGCCCCGGATACTCCATTCCTCCATGAACAAAATTTGCTTCGCACACGGTTAGAGTTTCATATGGATACGAGCCATATTTTTTGTTCATGGCAAGCACTTGCTTAATTGTTTCAACTGTTAGGTCGGCACTTTTATCACCATAGTAAAAATAGTTTATTTGCACACCCTCAAACGAGTCGCTTCTATTATTAAATTTTCTTGAGAGCACCATGGCAAAATCACGAATTTTGTTCGCCGTCATTTTTGTTGTTTTGTTCGCATTAGACTGCTCAGTGCTTTGCCTGCCTGTGCTTGCCAAAATATATTCGCTGGGGTATGTAATTTCAACCTCATAGTTTGCAACCTTGCTATAAAACGGATCTCCATTTGAATGATATAAATCGGTTACAAAACCACCATTTTCATATACGCACAATATAGGATAATAATTGCACAGGTTTATTGTGTTTTCTCCATAACCTAGCCTGTGATTAACATTTGCAAGCGAAACCGAAAAACCTATTTCAAATTCAATACTTTCATCTGGAAACAATTCTTTGCCAAACTCTATTATTAAAATATTCTCGTCTTCGCCACCAATTTCGTATGTCAAATAATTTTCGCCACAACTAACGCTTTCTATTGCAATGTTTCCATAACTTAAGCCGTTTGGATACGCCTTGTTTTGATTTGCCAAAGACACCACCTTTGCTTTTGCTCCTTCCCTAAATGCGTTTGGGTACAAATGCAAGCAAACTTGCGTTAATACAACATCGGTATAATTAAAAAATCCAACCGTTTGTTTGCCATCTAGCAAATGCTCTTGCTCGTTAAAAAACAATTCCTGTTTGTAATAACAATAATTTTCTTCGGTTGCCAAGTTGTTGCTACACAACACAAATGCGCAAAGAGCAATAACACACACAACAACCACTATGCCAATAAACAATCTCTTCTTTTTCATGTTATATGTTTATGTTTTGCACAATTACATTATGAATTTTAAAAAACCTCAATCATTTCAAAAATTTATTTGCTTTTAAAATTATTTGAATAAAAAAAAGTTTTGTGATAACATAGCCATAAATTGTTAGGAGAAGTCAAAATGCCTTTTTGTCAATTCTCATCAGAGAGCGTAATTTCAAACACAACCAATGTCGATAATATATTTATCGAAAATTTTTTGCCAACGGCCAATCCCGACATGGTTAAAGTATATTTATACGGCTTATATAAATGCAATAATCCAAATCTTTATGATAACACTCTTGCCTCCTTTTCTTCTGTTTTGGGCATAAGTCAAGATGATATTTATAATATCTTTTTAGAATGGCAAGACCAAGGTTTGGTTAAGATTTTGGCAACAGAACCGTTTGAGGTGGTTTACTTGCCACTTAACAATGTTATTTCTAACACAAAAAAATATAAAAAAGAAAAATATTCCGACTTTAACATGCAACTTGAAGCTATTATGCAAGGTCGCAACATTACCCTAAACGAGTATTATCAATATTACGAGTTTATGGAAGTGTATCACATGGAACCTTCTGCCCTAATTTTAATAATTGAGTATTGCGTGCGCGCAAAAGGCGTTAAGGTTGGATATAACTACATATTAACCATTGCCAAAAATTGGGCATATGATGGCGTTACCTCTTACGAAAAGGTAGACCAAAAATTATGCGAAATTGAACAGTCTTCCAGCGAAATTGGCGAACTCTTTGCCCTTGTTGGCATAAAGCGCGTTGCAAGTTTGGACGAAAAAGAATTGCTTGCAAAATGGAAAAATGATTATGGGTTTGATTACTCAACGGTTGCTGGCATTTGCAAGTTATATAAAAAGAAAAAACTAAAAATAAATAATTTTGACAAACTTGACACAATTTTAAGCAAATATTACGAAATGAAACTCTCATCGCTTAAAGAAATAGAAAACTACGAAGCCGAAAAAGAAGGGCTATATAAAATTAGCCGTCAAATTTGCAAAGACCTTGGTTTATATTATGACAATATTGAGCCAGTGTCATCAACATACACGCAAAAGTGGGTGCTTATGGGCTATAGCGATGAAGTTTTAAATAGTATTGCAAATTACTGTTTTAAATCTTCCATTAGAAACCTTGACGGCATGGACGCAATTATTAACAAATTATTTAAACTTGGAGTTATCTCCGCCGACGCCCTTGCTCAATATTTTGATAACATTTTAAAATCTGACGAGCAAATTAAACAACTTTTAACCGAACTTGGCATAATGCGCAATGTTAACAAATTTGACCGTGACTTTTATAAAACCTGGACGCAAGAGTGGCAAATGCCTGCTGAGGTTATTAACCATGCCCTTGAACTTTCTAAAACTCAATTTAACCCAATGCAACACATGAACAAACTGCTTTCACTTTGGCATTCAAAGGGCGCAAAAACTGTTGACGAATGTAAAACATACATGCCAGAGCCAAGCGCTGTCAAACCAAAACAAACGCAAACACCTAAACACGCAACAAGAGAATACACAAAAACAGACTTGACAGCATTGTTTGATAACCTTGAAGAAATTAACCTATAGAAACAATAACAAATAAATTATTTTAAAGTTATTTTTCTTGCGTAAACAAAAAAATACACTAACCCAGCCAAATAAAAAGGTATAAAATATGAACGATAAAATTTTAAAAAGAGCAGAAAGCAAAATAACCGAGCGCAGACAACTTGCAAACGAGCGTGCACGCCAAAACCTATTAAAAGCCTACACGGCACCAGAATTTAAAGAACTTTATAACGCCCAACGCGAAGCAGAAATTGAACTTGCCCGCAGGCAGGCATATGGCGAGCCATTTGCAGACATACAGCGAACCTTGCAACAAATTTCTTTAAAACAGGAGTTTTGTTTAAAGACTTTAGGTTTAAACTCAACTGACCTCTACCCTAATTATGAGTGCAAGGAATGTAATGACACAGGCTATGCAGATGGGCATTTGTGTAACTGTTTAAAAAAAGAAATAAACAAACAACTTATGCAATATAGCGGATTTACTCATAAATTATCTACATTTGAGGATAACAAATATGACCACCCTGCATTTGACTTGATGCAAAAATGGTGTAACACAAAAAATAATAAAACTAATATTTTAATAAGCGGATATACCGGCACGGGCAAAACATTTTTAACCGAATGCATTGCCAATGAACTAATAAAAAACAATCGAGTTGTGTTGTTTAGTAGTGCCTTCAACTTAAATAATCAGTTGCTAAATTATCACATTAGTTTTGATGCTGGACGCGAACAAATTATTAAACCATTTTTAGAAAGCGAGGTTTTAATAATTGACGACCTTGGCACCGAGCCAATGCTTAAAAATGTCACTTGCGAATATTTGTATATGATAATAAACGAACGAATGCTAAATAATTTAACCACAATCATAACAACCAATCTTGACATGAATGATATTTTAACCAATTATGGCGAGAGAATTTTCTCTAGACTAGCAAACAAAAAAATATCAATTTTAATTAGATTAGAAAACGAAGATTTAAGATTAAAATCAGAATAACATAAAAAATTCAATACCAAATTAAAAAAGAGCAAAAGCCACCATCTCGGTAAAATTTGCTCTTTTTGATTTTTTATTTAAGAATGTAAAATTAACACGAATGCAATGAGTGTTTTCTTTAAGTATGCAAGAATAACACGAATGCAATGAGTGTTTTCTTACATTACATCTTTTCATCTAAATATGTTGCTTCAATATCGCTCAAATGAAAAATAAGTGCCGACGGGTAAGAATAAAAAACATTTTCCAACCCATAAAACCCTCCACGAACGCGAGAATCAAAACCGCCCATATGCCAATTTATTGCCATTGCTTCTTCGCGCGTTAAACGCAAAAATCCGTTAATTATGTAAACCGACTTTTCGCCATGCCCATATGGCAATGCATCTTCATAAGAATAATACGGTTTTTGCACCCAAACACCGTTTTCTTTTACATTGCGGTAATCAGTTTTATATACATTTGTTTTGCATACATCATGGAACAATGCAATTATTGTTGCGGTTTCAAGTGATACTTTGTTTTGCCAATCTTCGCCATATTCTTTTTTTAAGTTTTTAATAAACCTCTCATAAACATTTAAACTGTGCAAACAAAGACCTCCTGCAAAACTTGAATGAAATTTTGTGCTAGCAGGCGCTTCAAAAAAATCGGTTTTTTGCAAATAGTCTAAAAGCATATCAATGCCGTCACGCTTTATGTTTGTTTTTGCAAGTTCCAAAAACTTTTGTTTTTGCTCTTCTAAATCCATAATATTCCTCTTTTAATAACCACAGTTTAACATACTTTTTTTTAATTTAGCAAATCTAATTTTGCAATTAACTCTTTACTAAAACAAAACATAAAAAATAAATATGAAAATTTCTCCCAAAAAATTTATTCTAATATCAACCATAATTGCCCTCGACATTGCCGATGGAAAAACAGCCTCAGAAATAAATGCATATAAAAACCTGTTTAATGCCATAGCATGCAATTTGCAAAATTATTGTAATCAGTTAACACATTACGAAAAAAACAACTAAAGCATTTTAAATTTATTCAATCATATATATAACTATATGAGCAAAATTTGGTTTTTTATGGTGCTGTCAGCCACATGCATGCTTCTTTTTATTAATCCGCAGGCAGTTATTTCCGAAATGCTGTCGGCAGGCGCAAGCGCCGTGGAGTTGTGCATTAATTTTTTGGGTATTTATGCAATTTGGCTGGGAATTTTAAACATATTAGACAAAAGTGGATTAAGCCAAAAACTTGCCAACCTGCTATCACCTGTTATTAAATTTTTGTTTAAAAGCACAAACCCCGAAGCAAATAAATATATTGCCATAAACATGGCGTCTAACATGCTTGGGCTGGGCAATGCCTCAACACCAAGTGGCATAAAAGCCATGCAATGCTTAGACGATGGCTCGGGCAAGGCTGGTTTTTCGGCAATTATGCTTTTGGTTGTTAATTCGGTTTCTATTCAACTTCTGCCGACAACAATAATTGGCATGCGAGAAAGTGCAGGCAGTTTAAATTCAACCGATATAATTCTGCCAACAATTCTGTCTAGCCTGTTAACTTGCATATTTGCCGTATCCTTGGTGTTTTTATTTAACAAATTGGGCAAAAGGAAATCTCGCCCATGAGTTTGTATGTTTTGCCAATTTTAATTATTGTTCTGTTTGTTTATGCTTTTTTTAAAAAAATAAACACCTATAAAAGTTTTGTAGATGGAGCAAAAGGTGCATTTGCTCTTTGCCTAGATATATTTCCATATATTGTTGCCATTTTGGTGGCAGTTGCCCTTTTTAGAGTAAGTGGGCTTGCCGATTTTTTAATAAAACTATTAAACCCACTTTTTGGTGTACTTGGAATTCCTAGTGAGGTCAGCGAACTGGTTCTTTTGCGCCCATTTACTGGCTCGGGAAGTTTTGCACTGTTAAATGATATTTTTTTAACCTATGGTGCCGACTCGTATATTGCCCGCTGTGCATGTTGCATTCTTGGTTCAAGCGAGACGCTTTTTTATGTAACAACCGTATACACCTCAAAAACCTCAATTAAAAAACTCTCCTTTGCAATTCCTGTGGGAATTTTGGCAAGTTTGTTTGGCTCAGTTATTGCCTGCTTGTTGTGTAGAATATTTTAAGAAAAAACTTTTCCTGCTTGTATTGTTCTTGAATAATTAACAAAAATAATTAAATAAAGTTAGTTAAAACCTTAGTCACACAGGTCTTGCACATATTTTTTTTAATGATAAAATTTTCTCAAACGAACATTGACAACTAAATAAAAATATAAGGTTTTTTTGCGGTAAATATTTCTTATGTTGCCAAAAATTAATTTGGGCGTCGGCGTGCTTACGCACGCACTTCTCGCTTTCGCTCGACTGCTTAAGCCTAATTTATTTAAAAAATTAATCTTTTTTAAGCACTTAAAAAAATATTTAATTTTTTACATTTCTTTACCTTAAATTAATCTCCTGAAAAAAATAATACCACTGCCAGTTAATAACCCACTTAACTATAATTAAAAACCCATCCCCGATACGTTTGCTAAAATGTAGGAGAAGAAACATAAAAAAGGTGTTTCTTGGTTGGGGTTTCCTTTCCTTTGCTCTCTTGCCTTTTTGCGGGCCGTGGCATTTTGGCTTTGCGCTTGGCTTGGAAATTCTCT
>JAFUKB010000035.1 GCA_017467895.1 Clostridia bacterium | reverse complement strand
GCATCAACCGATGGCAGTGCAGAAGATATTGTTGTTACACTCACAGTAACAAATAAGTCAAAATTTAAAGTAACAGCCACATTTGGAACAATAACAACTCCAGATGGAGTAACAGCAACCCCAAGCCCAGCCAGTGCAGACTTAGAAACTGCAGGCGAAGAGGGCGACGAAGCAACATTTACAATAACACTCTCACTTACAACAATAGCAAACAATATTACAATGCCAGACACAAACAACTTAAGCGTTGAGATGGAGTTTAATAAGTTTGTGGAAGAAGAATCTCCATACTTTATAAATGCAAACAATCAACTTGCAGTTAATATGGGGCATGCAACGCCAACTGACATTCCAACGGGTTACGCAGATGTTGCCATTGAATGGTATGCATTTGCAGTAAAAGGCGAAAATTTGGGAAACAATACCTCGATAACTGTGGGAGATGATACATGGTATAGCCTTTCAGGAGCAAATATGAATAATGTAGACTATAAAGGCAAAACATTCTGGTTTGTTCAACGCTATGTAACCGCGGGTGGATATGTGAGTACCTCTGGTTCCACAATAATAGGACAAATGTTTGACTCGGATTGGAGTAACGACTATGACCAAAGCGATATATGTGCATACCTGTCTGCAACAGGGGCATACATTACAACATCAGTAACAGGTATAGCAGATGCAGATTTGTACGCTAAAATAACCGAAAGAAGCGTATCAGAAACATATACTGTAGATGGCTCTTCACAAGACAACACATTCTCATCAAGACTATGGCTCTTAAGCGAAGCCGAACTTGCACTTCTTGGCAGCCAAGGCTCAGAGCCAGTAAAGGCATACGGCATAGGGAACACTGCGGGCGACGCCAGTGGCTATGGTGCTTATTGGTGGTTGCGCTCTCCTTACCCTGATAGCGCTGACAGTGCGCACTCTGTGGACTACGGTGGCTATTTGTACGACGGCGGTGTGCTTAGCGTCTACGGCGTTCGCGCGGCTTTCGAAATTTCAATATCTTAATTCTAATTTTGTTGTATCAAAAAAGAACTAAAGAATTTTCTTTGGTTCTTTTTTATTTTGCTTATTAAAACTCTGCGCCATTGCACAAATGCGCACTTATGGCTTTGCAAATGTAATGCAATAAGGACATTCGTTTATTACATTAACTGTTAAACCGTTTGCAACACAAATGCCTTGCTCATTAAACAGGCATTTTGCAGCGCAGGCAATTCGCATGCCCTTTTTTTCACGATGAGAAGAATATGCTGGTGCTTCGTCAAACATGCAAAGTGAGGTATCTCGCACCTGTTTGTGTGGGTCAAGTTCAAATGTGTGGCAGTTTAGTTCTCGCTCTATTGCAATGTTTTTTGCTCGGCAGGCAAACCCATTGTTATATCTGCAATTTGTTTTTCGACATTTTAAATCCATTGTTGTTTTCCTTTTAATGTTTTTTGTGCTTTTAACAAATGATTTTTATGACATTTTTTAACAAATCATTTGTTTTGCAAGCATGATTGTGCTTTTGTATTTATTCTTGACAATTTGGAGGGTTTTAAACTAAAATATTTGCATATTGGAGGACAAATGAAAGTTATTTTACAAAAAGATGTAAAAGGTTCTGGAAAAAAAGGTGACATTGTTAATGTTGCTGACGGCTACGGTGCTTACCTTTTAAAAAATGCTTTGGCATGCAAGGCAGATAATGCAGGCATGCAGATTAACGCCAGCCAAAAACAGGCAGACGCTTATCATAAAGAGCAAGAGCGTTTGCGCGCTGTAGAACTTGGCAAGCAAATTGAAAATAAAACCGTTGTGTTAAAAGTTAAGTGTGGTGAAAATGGCAAGTTGTTTGGTGCAATCACATCAAAAGAAATTGCCGAGGCGTTTAAATCAAGTTTAAACATTGAAATTGACAAGCGCAAAATTTTGCTTGATGGAACAATTAAAACTGTTGGAGAGCAAGTTTTGGCTGTTAAGTTGCACCCAACTGTTACTGTTAAATTTAATTTAAAGGTTGAAGTATAAAAATGCGCGTTTGCAACTTGGGCTCTGGCAGTGATGGCAACTTAACTTACATAGAAACCGCAAAAGCAAAAATTTTGGTTGATGCGGGCTTAAGTGCTAGCGAAATAACAAAACGCTTAGCCCTGTTAAATGTTGAGCCTCAGCAAATTGATGCAATTTTAATAACGCATGAACACACCGACCATATTAAAGGCGTAGATGTTTTTGCTAGCAGGTATCACACAAAAGTTTATGTGCATAACAAGGGCTTTTGGGCATTAAGGTCAAAATTAAAAAAAGCCGATTTAATATCTTTTATGCCTTTTGATGATTTAGACTTTGTTATTGGAGACTTGCAAGTGTCAAATTTTGCCCTTTCGCATGATGCCGAATACTGCACGGGCTATTCTTTTATGCAAAATACAAAAAAAGTGAGTATTTTAACAGACCTTGGGTATACTAACCCTGAGGTTTTATCAAAAATACAGGGAAGCGTGCTTGTTTATTTGGAGGCAAACCACGATGTTGCCATGCTAAAACAAAATCCGCTTTATCCGCCTGTGTTAAAGCAAAGAATACTTGGCAGGCGTGGACATTTGTCCAACGAGCAGTCGGCAGAGGTTGCACTGTTCTTGGCAAACACTGGCACTAAGCAAATTATGCTTTCTCATCTTTCAACAGAAAATAACACGCCAGACCTTGCTTATGGAACAATTTGTGCATATTTAAAACTTAACGGTGTTATTGAGGGTAAGCATATTAAAATTGCCACAACAAGTATTTATCCTAGTTATGTATTTAATGTAGAATAAAAAAGTTAGATAAAAACCTCAAATTTAATTAGAGGTTTTTTTATGGGTACAATTCAAAAAAAAGTTACAAAAACTTTGTTTTTATGTGTTTTTTTTGCACTTTTTGCACTTTTAACATGCGGGTGCAGTTTAAACTTCACACCAAACATTACTGGTGCCGAAAATATAAACATGACTCCGCGCTTAATTAGCGTGGCAGAAGGCTTGTCTACCAGCGAGGTTATTTCAAGTGTTAAGTCTGCTATTGTTGGTATAAAAAGTTCGCTATCTAATGGTTATGCTGTTGGCAGTGGAGTTGCCATAAACGACGGGGGTTATATTTTAACTAATCAGCATGTTATTGCAAACAGCAAAAAAATAACAATATATTTTGCTGACAAAACAACAGCAAGCGCCTCGCTGGTTTGGCAAGATAGTTCGGTGGATTTGGCTGTTATTAAATCTTCAACAAACATGCCATATTTAGAGTGCGAAACAAGCAATGTGCAAGTGGGGCACGACGTTCTTGCCATAGGCACGCCACTTTCGCTTGCTTTTCAACACACGGTTACAAAAGGCATTGTTTCGGCACTTGACCGCACACTGGAAATTCAAAATTCTGACGGTTCAATAACTTACATGCAGAATCTCATTCAGCACGATGCAAGCATAAATCCGGGCAACAGTGGTGGACCACTTATTAACTCAAGCGGTAAGGTAATTGGAATAAACACTCTTAAGGCAACCGACGCAGAGGGCATTGGTTTCGCAATTCCTATTTCTGCCGGGCAAAGCATAGTTAACAGACTAAGTGCAAACAATGGCTACACGGCACCATATATGGGTATTGTGGCAATTTCGTCAGATTACGCTCGGTCAAAAAATTTTCAGGTAACCACCAATGGCGCATATGTTTTAGATGTTGACAAAAACAGCATTGCAGGCTTAAATGGTTTAATGGCGGGTGACATTATATATCAAATAGATGATACAAAAATTTACTCATATCTTGATTTGCGAAATATTTTATATTCGCACTCAATAGGCGACCAAATAACAATTTATGTAAACAGAGCGAGCGATTTGTTGCAATTTGCCATCACTCTTGGTGAGCGTTAAAAAGTTTATATTATCGGAAGTTTTGTCTGAATGCATGCGGAGCATATATTCAAGCAAAACTGATGGTTATTCAAACTGTGATGCCACGATTTATCGTGGTAGTTGCGTTTGGCAACTTAAAATTTAACTTGCTTAAATTTTAACATCACATAGTTTATATTATCGGAAGTTTTGTCTGAATGCATGCGGAGCATATATTCAAGCAAAACTGATGATTATTCAAACTCGGAAGTGCGAGCAGAGCGAGCGAGTTGCGACAGCAACTAAAAAATTTTGAGTAAACAAAATTTTACTTCCGATAGTTTATTATTATGTATACTTTATTAAGTGGTTAAATAAAATCTTAACACTTTAGTGTCTTTAAGACAAAACCCTCAAAAAATGTATAAAAATAGCATTGTCCTTATGGGCAATGTTTTTTTAAACTGTTTTCGAAATAAATTTTTAAAAGGCGGTAATGATATGACAGTATACATTGAAGACTGCTTGATTGAAAATTTTGTTGTAACATTTTTAATTTTAAAAAACATGAACTTGTTTTTTAAATTTAAGCCAAGCAAATGTCGCACTATTTTTGGCTGTGTGCTTGGCGCGTTATTTGCAATGTTATACCCAGCCTTTAACTTTAGTGGAGTTTTGTTAACGCTCTTAAAACTTGCAGGGGGTGTTTTAATTGTGTGTGTGGTTTATAGCAAAAACATTTTATCAAAGTACATAATTTTTATGTTGTTTACTGCCATTTATGCTGGGTTAAATATTGCAATATATTATCTCATTTATGGTACATCTCAGATCTATGACAACTTTGCAACATATATTCTTTTGTTGGTGCTTTTGGTAATTTATTTTGTATTGTCGTTATGTTTAAAAGTAATAAAAAAACAGGCAACCGTTGATGGCTTTGTTTACAGGGTAAAAATCTTAGATGCAGGGAAACTTGTCTTAACAAACGCGTTTTTAGATAGCGGAAACACGCTTTTAGACGAAGATTCGACACCAATTTTAATCATAAACTTTAATTTGTTTAATAAGTTATATTGCGATATAGATTTTGCTGACTTATTAAGTAAAAATTTTAAATCGCTAAAAAATCCGCACTATGTAAAATCGGGCTTTGCAAGTGGTGGCGCAAATATTTTGGTGTTTTGCGTTGACGAAATTCAAATTGAGTTAAAAAGTGAGGCAAAAACAATAAAAAATGCAAGGCTAGGTGTTAGTTATTCAAAGTTTGCCAAAAATTTTAACTGTGACATGTTGCTTAACTTAAATGTATTTAATAATTAACTATTTTTTAATTTGGAGTGTTTATGCTTAAATTTTTTTCAAAAATAAAGATATTTTTTAAAAAGTTATTAAATAAAAATTTTTTTGATAAAGCCGAAAATATTTTATTATATATATGTGGCAACGAGGCATTGCCAATGCCGTTAGAGCCAGAAGAGGAAATGGCACTTTTAGATGAAGTGTTAAACAACAATCAAACTGCAAAACAAAAGTTAATTGAGCATAATTTACGCCTTGTGGTTTACATTGCAAAAAAGTTTGGTGCGTGTGGAATAGAGATGGAAGACTTAATTTCTATTGGTGCAATAGGCTTAATTAAGGCGGTGCAAACATATAGATATGACAAAAAAATAAAACTCGCAACATATGCGTCGCGTTGTATTGAAAACGAAATTTTAATGCAACTAAGAAAAATGAACAAAATAAAAGTTGAAGTTAGTTTAGATGAGCCGTTAAATAGTGACGGAGAAGGCAATGAACTGTTGCTTGAAGATATTTTATTTGATGAAAAACAAACATTGGGGCGAGATATGGAGCGCTCGTCTGAACAGCAAATTTTGTGGGAAATAATTAATAAACTTGGCGCCCGTGAAAAAGAGATAATGATAATGCGGTTTGGGCTTTTGGGTGGACAAGAAAAAACTCAAAAAGAGGTGGCGGACGAACTTGGAATTTCGCAAAGTTACATATCTCGATTAGAGAAAAAAATACTAGAAAAAATGAAAAAAGATTTAAAAAAAGTTATTTAAAAATCAACTTTGTTTGAATAAAAAAAATATTCTTGTAAATCATAAAATTCATAGAGCAATCGCTTTGGAGGGTTTTATGGCAAACAGAGTTGTTGTGTGTGGTGTTGATACTTGCAAACTACCAAAATTAAAAGCCGAAGAAATGAATCAACTTATGAAAAAGGTAAAAGACGGCGATGAACTTGCGCGTGATGAGTTTGTTGTTGCAAACTTAAGGCTTGTGCTTTCGGTTGTGCAAAGGTTTTATGGCAAGCGAGACAAAGCCGATGACATGTTTCAGGTGGGTTGCGTGGGGCTAATGAAGGCAATCGACAACTTTGATGTTAACTTAAATGTAAAATTTTCAACCTATGCAGTTCCAATGATTGTTGGAGAAATTAAGCGTTTTTTGCGTGATAACAACTCAATAAGAGTGTCACGGAGTTTAAGAGATATTGCTTATAAGGCGCTTCAGGCAAGAGAACAGTTTACAAAAAAATATGGCAAGGAGCCAACGCTTGATGAAATTGCTGGTTTAATTGATACTCCTGTTAAAAGCGTTTCGTTTGCTATGGACGCAATAAGTGATACGGTTAGTTTGAATGATCCTGTTTATGATGACGGAGATTCTGTGCGTGTCATGGACCAAATTGCTGACACTAAACACGATGACGATAGTTTAAATGAAATTTTGTCGCTTAAAAATGCATTATCGAAACTCAATAAGCGTGAAAGAGAAATCTTGTTGCTGAGATATTTTATTGGGAAAACTCAAATTGAGGTTTCAGACGCTATTGGTATTTCGCAGGCACAAGTTTCTAGATTAGAGAAAAATGCAATAAATGAAATGCGTGAAAATATTAAATAGCGACTTTACTATTGAAAAAAACTCAAAAATATGTTTTAATGGTTACAAAGGAAGAATATGATTGCAGAAGATTTGTTAGATTTAGAAAGCGAATTTGCAAAAAAATACCTTTTGTTTGATGTTGAGCAAGAGGATTTTTTCAGGGAACACACACAAAAGGCAAAAGTAAACACAAATGGCAGTTATGGTATATTTGACACCATTGCCACCTCGGAAATTTTGAACAATTATTTTAATGCGCTAGTTAGGGTTATGCAAAATCCAAAATTGCCAGCAGTGCAGTTGGGCTTTGCAATAAATGGCGATATTGTTCCTGTTTGTAACATGACCAAACAAAAGTTTGTTAATCAGGTTATAAAGTTGCATGCCGAGGGCAGACTTGATGGGGTGCAAGACATAGAATCTAAGGTGCAAATGTTGGTAAGCATGGCAAGCCTTGATAAAGTAGACTTTGCAGAAACACACACTGTTTTAATTGATGGGCAAAAAATCTCATTTCCAACACATATGCTTGTTGATTTTATTTTGCAAGATCACAAAAAATTTGATTTGCAAGATGAAAATCTTCAACTTTTTGGTTATGACAAAAACATATTCTTTTATGCACTCAAAACATTTTCGGCAGAATACCAAATTAAATATAGTTTTTTGTTAACAGATGATTCAAAAGCATTTTTAAGAGATGTTGTTGAAGATATATATGCTAACACAGTTCACTTTAATCGCTTGAATCAAACTAATGACCAATATTTGCTTGAAACTCAAATAAGTGACGATTTAAGGGCATATGTTTTTGATGGCATGCCCAAAGATTATTCTACTTTAGAAAAAGCCATTTATATTTATATTAAACTTTGTAAAAAATTAACCTATGACCCAGAATTTTATGCTAATAATCAATCTGGCATGGTTGCAAGAAAACATGAAGATATATCTCGCCTTGCAACTATCACAACAAAGCAAACGAGGGTTGTATGCTATGAATTTGCACAAATTTATGCAAAATTCCTGTTTGAATTGGGTTTAAATTATGAAATTGACGGCGGAATGAGTTATGGCGATGGGCATGCGGACTTAAAGTTTAGGATTGATGAGTTTGTAATAAATGCCGATTCTGTTACTCAAATTTTGGGTGGAGATTTGTATAATGCAAAAATAAACAGTGAACTTGAGGGCATTCAATGCGATAATGTTCACAAGCCAACTGTTTCTCGCTTTGAAGATGCTTATGACAGGGTTTATGACTATATAATTAGAACAGAGCAAACTCAAGAAAGTGACGAAAGCAAATTTGATGAGTTTTTAGATATGTTTGATGCTTTGTGCGAAAAAGAACAAGTAACAATGCAGGCAAAACGCCGTATATTTGAAAAGCGTTGCAAAGAAATTCAACTTCCAACCATGGATAAAATAACCTATGTGTTAAACTTGGCAAAATCTATTTTTGCAAAGGAGCGCAACAAGTGCTTTAATGCAACAATAATAAGCAAAAAAGAAATCAATGGCTTTAACATTTCTACTGTTCCAATAATAATTTTTGCATTTAATGAAGAAGGTTTTAAACAAGCCCCTATAGAAACACAATATATGTTAATGGATTCAAATGGCAACTTGGAAGAAATCAGCAAAGAAACCATTTCTCAAAATTTTCAACTTGGTGTTTATAAACATATTTCTGCAGGTGTAAAAGATAGGCATACAATTCCCGGCATAGATTCAGAGGTGGCAAAATGATTAATAAACTAAGAGAAAAAAACATTCAATTACAAAAAAAATTTGAACAGGCAAGCGACAGCAAAAATGTAACAGTGCAAAAGGTTATAAGCCAACTTCTTGCCGATGATGACTGCTTTTTTAAAATGTCTATTGAACATGCATATGCAATTTTGCGTGAACTTAATGTTAAACCTGAAAAGTTTGAAAAAATTTATTTAGAACTTACAAAGCCAAAAAATTGACTTTTGGCAAGTTAATCATTAAACTGTTTTTGTTTAATGATTTTCTTTTTTAAGGAGATATTTGTGAAGATAAGTACAGAGTGGGAAGATTATCAAGTTATTGCGACGGGCAACGGCGAAAAACTAGAAAAGTGGGGCAATGTTAAACTCTTGCGCCCAGACCCTCAGGTTATTTGGCATGCAAAAACAAACTTGTCAAAAGCGCCAAATTTGAATGCCCATTATATTCGCGAAAGCACTGGCGGTGGACATTGGAATAACCTAAAGCCTTTTGAAAATGAATGGGTTGTGTCTTATAAAAATTTAAAGTTTTTAATAAAGCCAATGGGATTTAAACACACGGGTTTGTTTCCAGAACAGGCTGTTAATTGGGACGCAATGATAAATTTAATTCAAAACGCAAATAGACCAATTAAAGTGCTTAATTTGTTTGGTTACACTGGCGGGGCAACCGTTGCCTGCACTTATGCGGGCGCTGAGGTAACGCATGTTGATGCATCAAAAGGCATGGTGGACAGGTGCAAACAAAACATAAAACTCTCTGGTTTAGATAATAAGCCAATAAGATATATTGTTGATGATTGTGCTAAGTTTGTTGAGCGTGAAATAAGGCGAGGCAAAACATATGACGCAATAATAATGGACCCACCAAGTTATGGTCGTGGACCAAGTGGCGAAATGTGGAAAATTGAAAACAACCTGTATGATTTTGTAAAACTGTGCAAACAGGTATTGTCAAATCAACCACTTTTTGTTTTAATAAATTCATATACAACTGGCTTGCAACCAATGGTTTTGCGTAATTTGCTTTCTGACATTTTTGGGGGCGATGGCGTTGATGCATACGAGGTTGGCTTGCAAACATGCGAAAAAGATATTTTGCTTCCTTGCGGTGCAAGTGGGTTAAAGATTTTTAATTAAAAACTTAGGAGTAAAAATTATGGAAGATTTAAAAATTTTGTATGAAGATAATCATATTATTGTTGTGCTAAAACCGCAAAATGTGCTTAGTCAGGGTGATGAAACAACTGATAAATCTCTTTTAGATATGGTTAAAGAATATATTAAAACAACATATAATAAACCGGGTAATGTTTATGTTGGCTTGGTGCATAGGCTAGACAGACCAACTGGTGGAATAATGGTTTTTGCAAAAACAAGCAAGGCGGCAAGCCGACTAACCGAGCAGTTAAAAGCAAAAAAATTTATAAAAAAATATTTAGCAATCGTGCTTGGAACGCCAAAATATAAAGCATCGCGCTTGGAACATTTTTTAAAAAAGGACACTCAAAACAACATAGTAAAAGTTGTTCCTCGTGGTGTCGAGGGCGCTAAACAAGCAGTTTTGCAATACAAAACTCTTGATAGCCTTGATAAAGTCAGTTTGGTAGAAGTGCAAATTTTAACAGGGCGTAGCCATCAAATAAGAGTTCAAATGTCGCAAATTGGTAATCCAATTTTTGGTGACGCAAAATATAATGGTGACACACTAGCCAAAGGACACAACTTGGCGCTTTGGGCTTATGAACTGTCGTTTGTGCACCCAACTACTCAAAAGCCAATGCTGTTTAAATGTATGCCTCCAACTGATGTTGTACCATGGAATGTGTTTGAAAAAGAAATCTTGTTAAAACAAAATATTTAGTTTGGTAAAAGGGGAATTATGAATATAAACGAAAAATTAAAAAAATATCATCAAGAGCATTTGCTTAAGTTTGAAAATGAACTTTCTTTAAAAGAACAAAGTGAATTAAAAAAACAAATTGAAAGTTTGGATTTTTCTTATTTGAGTTATATTGGAAAGCCACAAGAACAATCTTCGGCATCGATAACTCCGATTGATGCATTAACTTGTGAACAAATTGAACAAAATAAGCAAGAGTATGAAAACATTGGGCTAAACGCATTAAAAAGTGGCGAGGTTGGTGTCTTGCTTTTGGCTGGAGGAATGGGAACAAGGCTTGGCTCAGATAATCCCAAAGGCATGTTTAATGTTGGCAAAACGCGTGATTTATATATTTTTGAATGCTTGATTAACAATGCTTTAAAAGTGGTAAAACAAGTAGGAAAACCGTTTCCGTTCTTTATTATGACAAGCGAAAAGAATGATAAGCAAACGCAAGAATTTTTAAAAGAGCATAACTATTTTGGCTATGATTCAAAATATATTCGCTTTTTTGTTCAAGATATGGCGCCATGCACAACATTTGATGGCAAAATTTTGCTTGAACAAAAAGGCAGGGTTGCAACATCTCCAAACGGCAATGGAGGTTGGTTTAATTCATTATTAAACAACGCAAGCGCCAAACAACTTTTGCAAGAAAGTAATGTTAAATGGCTTAATGTATTTGCAGTTGATAATGTTTTGCAACAAATAGCCGACCCAGTGTTTGTTGGAGCAACATTAAAAAGCAACTGCCAAATTGGTGCAAAAGTAATAAGAAAAGCAGACCCATATGAAAAAGTTGGAGTAATGTGTAAAAAAGACGGCAAGCCTTCTATTGTTGAATATATTGACCTTGGCGAAGAAATGGCTTTGGCAACAAACGAAAAGGGAGAAAGGCTTTATAATTTTGGGGTTATATTAAACTATTTGTTTAATGTTGACTTGCTTTATAAAATAAAAGATAAAAGTCTGCCTGTGCATGTTGTTACAAAAAAGATTGAATATGTTAATGACGAGGGTGAGGTTGTTAAGCCTGCAGAGCCAAATGGACATAAATTTGAAATGTTGTGCGTTGATATGATTGAGTTGGCAGATTCTTGTTTGCCTTTTGAGGTTGAAAGAGAAAAAGAGTTTGCGCCAATTAAAAATAAAACAGGTGTTGATTCTGTTGAAAGCGCTCAAGCATTGTTAGAAAAAAATGGTGTAACTTTGTAAAAATAATGCTTGCTATTTTTGATTGAGCGTGATATAATCGCATTAGACTTCGGGTGGTCCGCTATCTTTTTTGTGGGCAACGCATATGTGGCAAAAAGAAAATTTGTCGGTTGTGGTTAAATAAGGCTCAATCAACTTGGGGTATGAACACTTGGTAAAATTAAATTAGGAGGAAAGTCAATGAACGTTATAGACCAAATTGAAAAAGAAAATTTAAGACAAGACGAACTTAAATTTAATGTTGGCGATACCGTTAAAGTTTTCGTAAAAATTAAAGAAGGCGAAAAATCTCGTATCCAAGCATATGAAGGCGTAGTTATTGCTCGCAAAAATGGCTCGGTTAGAGAAACTTTCACTGTAAGACGCATTTCTAACGGCGTTGGTGTAGAAAGAACATTTGCTGTTCATTCTCCGCTTATTGACCATGTTGAAGTGACACGTGAGGGTAAACCTCGCAGAGCAAAACTTTACTATGTTCGCGAACTTACTGGCGAAGCAGCAAAAATTAAAGCAAAAAAATAATTTAACATTAAATCAAAAACCTCTCTTGACTTTATGAGAGGTTTTTTGTTGTATGTTGTGCTAATAAGTATAAAAATATTAAAATTGTTAAAAATATTTGCAAACTAAACTTTGGGGTGCAAATATGAGCAAACTTAAATATAATCTTTATTTGAATAATGCTTCAAAAACTTTTTCTGAGCGTGGGTTTGAGGCGATTTTGGCACTTGTTCTTTCGGCAGGAACTTTGGCATTATTGTTTTTGTTTCCTGTTGCAGGATTGGCATTAATGGCTTTTGCTTATGGCTTTTTGTGCGTTGGGACAAAAAGTTATTTGTTGTCAATAGCACAAAAACAGTTTTTGCCTGTTGAGTCTATATTTTTCAAGATAAAAATTTGCGTTAAGGCATTTTGTTTGAAAGTTGCAACAACATTAATTACCTTGCTGTGGACGGTTGTGTTTATTATTCCGGGCATTGTTACTGCTTTAAACTATTCCATGGCATCGTTTGTTATGGCTGATGAAGATTCTAGTGCTCTGGAATGTATGGTTAAATCAAAAAAACTTGTTTATGGGCATAGGGGCGAGTTGCTTGTTATGTATTTGTCCTATTTGTTCGTTGCTCTTGTGATTATGTGTGTATGTGCGGGGCTTGGCTGTGCAATAAAGGCGTATTTTAACTTGCCATTGTGGGTACCAATAGTAACAATGTGTGTACTTGCTTTGTTCTTGCTTTTTGTGTTTGTTGTGCCATACTTCGAACTTATGTTTGCACATGTTTATTTGGTGTTAAAAAATGAACAAAATAGCCAAAATAAAGAAGTAAAAATCGAAGAAAAGCCTAAAAGGAAATATACAAAAAGAACAACCGCGCAATAATTTTTGCTAATTGTTTGCATTATTAATTTAATTTTTTTATACTTACAAAAAGAGGAAAGTTTATGGATTACGAAAATATGACCGCAAAAGAGTTTAGAGATGCATATGCTCTAAGACGCGAACAAATTTATTCAAAAATAGAATATGTTGGCTCAATTAAAGCCGAAAAAATTTTGTTTGAAGAATATGAACAATTATGTGCCGATGCTGCGAGTGGCGACCCTGTTGCAGAAGACTTGCTTGCTGAATGGTTTAGAAATGGAAATCAAATTGTTCCAGAAAATATTGAAATGAGCATGAAATGGCTTATTTTGGCTGGCGCAAACGGAAATAAATTTTCACTTGATAGGTTAAAATTGCAGTTTGGTTATGCGTTTGACACAATTATTAACTTGAGTGATTTTGGTCAAATAGCATATAAGTTTAAAATTCATGAATATAACTATCAGCATATTTTGGGTAAACTCCTTTGTGACGCTGTTATTGATGACATGAAAATTAATGCTTTAGAACTTGCAAAACAAAAACCCTTCCATCTGCCATTTAGTTCGGTTATTTTAAGAACTTTTGATAGGTCAATAAATCGTGCCGTTGAAAAAGTTATAGAATATTTAAGAAGGTAAACAATATAAAAACACCACATTAAGCAACTTGTTTGATAAGGTGTTTTTTTGTTATCAAATAAATTAACCGAGTGTTTAAGGTATTGTTTTTAACAATATGCAAAAAATAAAACTATGTTAGATGAGCGCAGTAAAAAAGTTTTAAATTATTTGGTAAAGGAATGCAATGAGGGGTCCTATAGGGTAGTTGATGTTGCAGATTTGCTTGAGGCATTGCCATCAAAGTTTAAGCCAGATAGTGCCACAGTTGCACTTTGCATGGACTATTTAGAAAAGGGAAATTATATCTCAATTAAATATAAAGATTCAAAGATGTATTGCGTAACTCCGTTGCCTTTTGCAAGGCAAATTTTAGAAAATGAGAGCAATGAAAGGCAAAAATCAAAAAAATTATTTAAAATTGGCTCTTTTTTATATGTATTGGTGTTTATTTGTGCATTTTTGGGTACTTTTGTGGCAATACTTGTATATGGCTTAATTTTTTAATTTGTATGCAGAGAATATATGTTAGACAAAAAGGAAAAGTTTGTTATTTTATATTTGTTAGAGGTATGCCAAAACAAAAGGTCGTACCTTATTTTGGCGGAGCAAATTGCCGAGTTTGTTTCAAAAAAATATTTAATTTCCTTGTCTGAACTTGATGATATAATGATTTCTCTTGCAAAAGATAATTATATTGATTTTGTTGTGTCGGACAGCAAAAATGGTTATTATTATTGTATAACATTAAAAAATAAAGCGTTAACATTAAAAAAAGATATGCAAAAACAAAAAAAAGAGTTTTGGTTTGCAATATTAAAAACATTTGGTTTTGCAGTGCTAAGTTTTGTTGTAGGCATAATTTTGCGCGCAATTTTTAAGAGTTAACAAACGGAGTTAAAATGGAGCATAAAAACTTTGAACTTGTGTCTAACTTTAAACCGTCTGGCGACCAACCGCAAGCAATTAATAAATTGGTTGATGGCATAAACGATGGTCTTTCTTCGCAGGTTCTTTTGGGGATTACAGGCAGTGGTAAAACATTTACCATGGCAAATGTTATTGCAAAAACAAACAAGCCAACACTTGTTATTGCACATAACAAAACATTGGCTGCTCAACTTTGCAATGAACTTCGTGAATTTTTTCCTAATAACCGCGTTGAATATTTTGTGTCATATTATGACTATTATCAGCCTGAGGCATATATTGCGTCATCGGATACATATATAGAAAAAGACATGTCAATTAATGAAGAAATTGACAAACTTCGTTCGTCGGCAACCACAAGCCTTTTGGAGCGTTCTGACACCATTGTTGTAGCCTCAGTTTCGTGCATATATGGATTGGGTAATCCAGAGGAATATTATAACTTGCAACTGTTGCTTTCGTGCGGGGCGCAAATTTCTCGCGAAGAGGTTATTAAACGCCTTGTAGAAATGCAGTATACGCGAAGTGAAATAGATTTTAAGCGCACTACCTTTCGTTCAAAGGGCGACACATTGGATATATTCCCATCAAATAGTTCTGAAATATGCATAAGGGTAGAGTTTTTTGGCGATGAAATTGATTCAATTTGTGAATTTGACCCAATAACTACTCAAAAAATCAATAAAATGCAAAGTGTTGTAATTTTTCCTGCAACTCATTATGCAGTTGGAAGTGCAAGGCTTAATAACGCACTTAAACAAATTGAAAGCGATCGAGATTTTTATGTTAAGCAATTTGAGGTAGAGGGAAAGTTGCTAGAGGCTCAAAGGTTAAAAGAGCGTGTTTCATATGACATTGAAATGATGCGAGAAATAGGCTATTGCAGTGGCATAGAAAATTATTCGCGTTATTTTGATGGCAGGCAAGAGGGAGAACCGCCTTATACTTTAATGGATTATTTTCCCGATGGGTATTTGACTATTATAGATGAAAGTCATATGACGATTCCTCAAGTGCGAGCAATGTATAACGGAGATAGGGCGCGAAAAACAAGTTTGGTGGAATATGGCTTTAGACTTCCTGCGGCATATGATAATAGACCTCTTAATTTTGACGAGTTTCAAAAACGACTTAATCAAGTTATTTATGTTTCGGCGACTCCTGCAAACTTTGAGCGTGAGCGTGCTGGTCAAATTGTTGAACAACTTTTGCGCCCAACTGGTCTTTTGGATCCAATTATTGAAGTAGTTCCAACGCAAGGACAAATTGAATATATAATTAATCAAATTAATTTAACAACGGCAAAAAACAGGCGGGTGTTAATTACAACGCTTACAAAAAAGATGGCGGAAAGTTTAACTGAGTTTTTAACTGAAAGGCAAATAAAGGTAAAATATTTGCATAGCGAAATTGACACAATGGAGCGAATTGATATAATAAACGGGTTGCGCAAGGGTGATTTTGATGTTATTGTGGGCATAAACTTGCTTAGAGAGGGGTTGGATTTGCCGGAAGTTGAATTGGTTTGTATATTAGATGCTGACAAAGAAGGCTTTTTGCGTAGTGATACTGCTCTTATTCAAACAGTAGGTAGGGTGGCAAGAAATAGCGAGGGTAGGGTTATTATGTTTGCCGACACAATAACCGACAGCATGAGGCGCGCCATTGACGAAACAAGACGCAGAAGGGAAATACAAGATTCTTATAATAAAGCACACGGAATTACCCCTAAAACAATTATAAAGCAGGTTAAAAATAGTTTAGATTTTGCTAAAAAAGAGGTTGCCAATGACAACGCACCAAAAGATATAGTAAAAGAAATAGAAAGGCTAAAAGGCCTTATGAGTGTTGCAAGCAAACAACTCGATTTTGAAACCGCAATAGAGTTGAGGGACAGAATATCGGTTCTTAAGAAAAAAATAAATAAATAAAATTAGTAAAAATCTCATGCCGTTCATTTCAATTTTTGCATTAAAAAAAGAAACATAATTAGTTAAAAATCATATAAATTTATGTGATAGGAATTTTAGATAGTGGCAGTGGTGGAGTAAATGTAATTAAAGAATGTAAAAAATATTACAATGAAGATTTTGTATATTTAATTGATAATAAAAATTGCCCATATGGCAATAAACCGCCTCTGCAGGTTCAAAGTATTGTCATCAATAATTTGATGTATTTAATTAATCATTATGACTTGGATTTTATTATTGTGGGCTGTAATACTGCAAGTGCGCTATTGCCTTATAACATTTTGGAGGAATTTGCGGTTCCCGTGCTTAAAACAAAGCCCGACATGCACTCTTTGGCACAACAAAAAAATATTACCTGCCTTTTTGCCACAAAAAATACAATAAAATATTCAAACTTTATAAAATATTTTTTGCTTAATTATAATCACATAAAAACACTTTATATAAAAGATTTGCCAAAACTTATTGATGAAAAATTAACAAAAAATGACGAGCAAACATCAAAAAAAATAGAAAAAAAGTTAAAAAACGGTGTTAATTTTAAAAAAAAGTTAAAAATGGACTGCGAGTGCATTGCCCTGGGATGTACTCATTTTAAGCATATAGCAAAACAAATAGAAGATTGCTTTAAAAATAAAATAACCATGTTTGAGTGTGAAAAAGAGGTCGCAAAACTATCAAAATATTTTGTGCGTAAATCAAAAAGGGAATGCTCGGTGGAAATTGTACTAACAGAGCCAAATAATGCATTAAAGAAGCAAATAATTCAAATGTTGCTTTGACTTTGTAAAAATAAAAGAATATACTTGCCTTATGATATGCAATATGTGCGCAAAAAAATGTAATGCGCTTAGAGATAAAAATTCTGCATGCGGACAATGTGGCATGCCACAAACGTTAAAAATTGCTCATTATCAACTGTTTAAAAGCGAAGAACCATGCATAAGTTTAAACAAAGGTAGTGGAGCAATCTTTTTTTCGGGCTGTAATTTGAATTGTGTTTTTTGCCAAAACTATGAAATTTCTGCATTAAAGAAAGGAAAAGAAATTTCAATTTCTCAACTTGCTCAAATTTTTAAAGAACTCGAAACTTTAGGTGCAGAAAACATTAATTTGGTAAGCCCATCTCATTACGCATTGCAAATAGTTGAGTCGTTAAAACTTTATAAACCAAAAATCCCTATTATATATAACACAAATGCATATGAAAATGTAGAAACAATTCAATATGTAGCAAAATATGTAGATGTGTTTTTGCCAGACTTTAAATATGTTGATTCAAATCTTTCTAAAATGTTCTCAAATGTGTCAGATTATTATGTTGTTGCATTAAGGGCTATTTTAAAAATGCGCGAGTTAAAACAAGATGTATTTGCGGAAAATGGCAAAATTTTGCAGGGTGTAATAATAAGACATATGATTTTGCCATTATGCATAAAAGATTCGTGCGATGTGCTAAAAACTATCGCAGAGCACTTGCCAAATACAAGAGTTAGTTTAATGGCTCAATATACCCCGTTTGCAAAAGCAAAAGAAATAAAGCAAATAAATAGAAAAATTACAAAACGAGAATATCAAACTGTTTTAAATGAATATAACAGATTGGGGCTTGATGGCTATGTGCAAGATTTAACCAGCGCTACAACCGATTATATACCAAAATTTAAGTTTATATGAATATTTGTTCATATAACTATATTTAAAAAACGCCTTCAAAAGAGGAGGCGTTTTTTAAATGCAAAATCATACTAGCATATTGAGCGTA
Source organism: Clostridia bacterium (assembly GCA_017467895.1). Taxonomy (GTDB): domain Bacteria; phylum Bacillota; class Clostridia; order Christensenellales; family UBA1242; genus HGM11367. Next base: position 213 of record JAFUKB010000035.1, on the reverse strand, counting down.
TTTTATTAAATAAAATAAAGTCTTAGCACATTAAAATTGATTAAAATAATAAGTTTTGAATAAGTTGTTATATGAACAAATTTACATATTTAAGTTGCTTGCCAGTTGGTTATATTGCATGATAACTTTGCAATAAGTTTCTTTGATAAGCGAAGTAAATGGAAATAGTGATGATACTTGCATTAATGAGTTAAGAGAAGAGCAGAGTTCTTC
>JAFUKB010000034.1 GCA_017467895.1 Clostridia bacterium | reverse complement strand
GGTAATAGTCTTGCGCAGAGTCTGCGTTTGCTGTGTTGCCTTCGTATGTGCGATATGCTGGGTTATCTGAATTGTCGTTTAAATATGCGCGTATATTACTTGACGAATAATTATTTGGTTTTAATGTATGTGTTGTATAACCATCTAGGGTGCTTGCGTCACCACCGTTGTAATATACCGAGTAACTGGTTGCTGATGAGTTATAGAAGTTATATGAAATACCATAGTTTGTTGCATTCTCTACATCTAATATGTATTCTGAGATAAAGTAATATGTCTTGTTTGGTTGTGGCTCGCTTGTTTTTTCAAACAGTTTATATGTGCTTGTTGTTGTGTCATATTCCGCTATTGGAACCCAGCGGAGTTTTTCGCTTCTATTGTATGGGTTCGTGCCCATTTCAATATAGTAATATGTCGTTGTGCCATCGCCATAGCGGGCGTCGTTGGTGTTTTGGATTGTATCGGATTTGATTAAAGGTTCAATGTACTCCTCAAAACTAATCCCTGTCCAATTAAAACCAGAATCGTAGAGGCGCATTGCTTCGTTTGTTAATTGCAATGCAAATTTAATTGTGGTTGAGGCATTGGCACTTATTGTTGTTTCGTATGCATTAGTAAAATCTACATAGCCATTGGTGGTGTCATTATGTAAAACGGTTACGCCCTCGCCAACTGTTGGTTTTGGAAGAGTTGCCTTAACACTTTTTGAGTGAATGTTGGTAAAAGTGAGTTCAAAAACAATGTTGTCATCTTCAAAAAAGAAGAGGTTGCCAATGTTAATGTTTGTGGTTGCTGTGCCCTCACCGCCCATAACAGTGCGTTCAATGGTGCGAGTTGAGTTTGTTGGGCTTGAACTTGTTTGATTCATTTCTGCAACATTGCTTATTGTGCCAGAAATTGTAACCATGCAGTTTTGCATATTAAAACTAAGAGTGCCATTAACATTAAGTGAAGCACTAATTGCCGAGTAAACACCAAATGCCATAACACCAAGGCACAAAACAAGTGTGCTTATGGTAAGCCAAATGCTGTGTTTTTTCATGAACCAACCTCCAAATGAGTAAGAATAGTATTTTCTTTTTATTGCACAAATATGCCATTATGAAATCATTTCATATAACATATTAACACACATTTTTGAATACGCAAAGCAAAATTTGAAATGTTTTCATATTTTTTGCTATAATTTAATTAAATATGTAAACAAAAATCAAATATAAACAATGTAAAAAAGCAAAAGTTAAATTAAAAAACATTGTGGTATAAACACAAAAAAACCTCACCAAATTTGGTAAGGTTTTTGTTTGGTGCCGAAGGAGAGACTCGAACTCTCATGTGATTGCTCACGGCGGATTTTGAGTCCGCTCCGTCTACCATTCCAGCACTTCGGCATGCCGTAAATGTTTTAAAACTTTTTTAATATAGCACACAAAAAAGTTTTTTGCAAGCATTTTACAAAAAATTGTTTACACATGAGGTTCAGTTTTTAATAAGACTATGTCAATATGGCGCAACAGCACAAAAACTATTCTTGATTAACCAAGTTTCTTGCCATTTGAACGCCAGAGGCGCTTGCCATCATAAGCCCTGTGGTTAAGCCACCGCCATCGCCTATTGAATATAGGTTTTTAATGTTTGTTTCAAAGTTTTTATCAACGACAACCGTGTTGCTATAAAACTTTATTTCAGGCGCATACAAAAGGTTTTCGGGGTTAGCAAAGCCCTCAACCACCTTGTCTACGCTTTTAATAAATTCCAAGATGTCAGTCATGGTTCTATAGCCAATGGCGTATGTAATATCGCCCGGAATAGCACTTGAAAGGGTTGGGCGAATTTTGTTATTGTCTAAATCTTGTTGCCAAGTGCGTTTCCCTCTATAAATATCGCCAAGGCGTTGCACCAAAATGCCTCCTGATGCAAGTTGGTTAACATTTTCGGCAACATTTTTGCCATATTCAAGAGGCTTATCAAATGGGTTTGTAAAGTGGTGCGAAACCAAAATTGCAAGGTTTGTGTTTTCACTTTTTTTATCTTTATAACTATGACCATTAACAAGAGTTAAATTATTTTCATAAACCTCTGCCGAAACAAAACCGCTTGGATTTTGGCAGAATGTGCGAACCTTATCGCCATAAGTTGATGTGCGAGCAATAAACTTACCCTCATAAAGCAGAGTGTTAACCTTTTGCATAACCGAGTCAGAAAGTTCATATCTTACACCAATATCAACTGAGCCAACTTCGGTTTTAATTTTGTGTTTTTCACACATTTTGCTAAGCCAGTCTGCGCCCTTTCTGCCAACAGCAAGAACAATTTTATCGGCATAAAATTTAAATTTTTTGCCACACAAATCAAAAGACGGGTGGCAATCAACGCCCACAGCAACGCCGTTTTCTTTTACTATGTTATCTACCGAAACATTGCACAAAACCTCTATGCCATTTTTTTCTAAATAAGTTTGAACTTTTGTGTAAAGTTCTTGAGATTTTTCGGTGCCCAAATGCCTTAGTGGAATATCAACCAAATCCAACTTTTCTTTTTTTGCTTTTGCTTGAAGTTGTTCAATTTGGTCACGATTTTCAACCCCCTCCAAATGAGGTTCAGCGCCAAACTTTAAGTAAACTTCGTCGGTATATTCAAGCAAATCTTTTATTTCTTGGTTTGAATAGAAGTTTTTAATATAACTGCCCCCGTTCCCGCCAAGATACATTTCTTCGCCGGCATTAAACATTGATTTATGATATGACAGCAACTTGCCGTCAGAAAAAGCGCCAGCGCCCGAAAAGCCACAGGTTATGTTGCAATATGGTTTGCAATGCAGGCATTTTTTTGCCCGCTCTATTGGGCAAGCACGCTCATGCATGCTTTTGCCTTGCTCAATTAAAAGAATACTTTTAAACTTTTTTTGTTGAAGAAGTTCATATGCGCAAAAAATTCCGCTTGGACCTGCGCCAACAATAATTATATCATATTTTTGCATTTGTTTATGTGCCATAATTTACGCCCCTATTAATGGCAATTTGCCCATTATATTTAATATGTTTGGCATAATATCTTTACCCTCAATTATGCCAAGGCTACCTTTTGCGCACTCGCGCTCGCCAAAGTTTTTTAAGCCATCTGCCCTTATTCCTTTTGCATTAAAAAGCACAGGAACAGGGTCGGCCGAGTGGGCTTTAAGTTCACATGCTGTAGAGTGGTCGGCTGTGACAACAATTAAAACATCATCGCCCAAGCAATTTAGCATGCTAACATATTTATCAATTTTTTCTATAAACATTTTTTTGTCTTCTGGTTTTCCATCTTCTGCCAAAGAGTCAGTTGGTTTTATGTGCATAAATACAAAGTCATATGTTTGCAAAGCATTTATTGCAGTTTTAAATTTGTTTTCAAGGTTTGTATCAATTTGTGCATTTGCACCATCAACAGGCAAAACATCCATGCCCAAAAATGCACCAATGCCCTTATATAAGCCACCGCCAGCAACGCATGCAGAGTTGTTAAAGCCCCATTTTTGACAGAACGAAGGCAATTCTTTATAATAACCTGCCCCGCGAAGAAGCAGGAAATTTGCCTTTAATTTGCCATTTTGTTCAAGCGCTTTATTTTCTGGCATTTCATTTAAAATTTGATATGATTTTTTAACAAATTTATTTAAGACATTTGCGGTAAATTTTGCCTGAGCAGAGTCATCAAGTGGTTCTACTTTATGAATAGAGTCGCCATCATTATGGCTATCTACACTAGAAACCATATGCGAAAGACCTTTGCCACGCATAACAACGCCTGCCCTATAAGCCGAGCCGGGTTTAACAATAAACTGAACGCCATCAATAACCATTCCATCTAGCGCCTTTGCAAAAACTGTAACATCTTTTATTCTGCCAGCCCTGCGGTCAATGACATTCATATTTTCGTCAACAGTGCCAAAGTTACCCCTAAACGCAACATCGCCCTCTTGCAACTTTATGCCTGCACCACATGCCTCAATAGGCCCTCTGCCTGCATAATATTTTTCAACATCATAGCCCAATATTTGCAAATGAGCAGTGTCACTACCCGGGCGTTTGCCTCTGCCAAGAGTGTACATTAAGCCTGCTTGCGAGCCCTGCATTAACTTATTAAAATTTGGTGTTTTTGCATACTCGAGCGGAGTTTTGTTATTAAATTGTGCGATTGGTCTATCTCCAAGACCGTCCATAACCATTAAAAGCACTTTTTTTATCATAATATTTATTCCTTTGCTTATTAGTCTATGCAAAAATTAACATAAAGTCAAAAAGATACGCAAAATTTGTGCGTATCTTAATGTTTTTATTAGCGTTTAAATGTTTTTATTTCTTCTTTTAATCTTGCAATAAAATCTTCCAATTTTAAGCCTGAAGAATTTTCATTTCCACGACCACGAATTGAGATTGTATTATTTTCTTTTTCGCCATCGCCAACAATAATCATATAAGGAATTTTTTGCCCAACTGCTTCACGAATTTTATAGCCAATTTTTTCATTTCTTACATCAAGCACGCTACGCAAACCGTTTGCTTGCAATATGTTATTAATTTCACGCGCATATTCTTCGCTATTTTCAGAAATATTCATAACCTTAACTTGTTCTGCGCAAAGCCAAAGAGGCAAGGCTCCTGCATATTTTTCAATTAAATATGCAAGTGTTCTTTCATAGCAACCAAGTGACGTTCTATGAATAATGTATGGCAATTTCTTTTGACCATCTTCGCCAATATAATACATACCAAAGCGCTCGGCAATTTGGAAGTCAATTTGAATGGTTATAATAGTATCTTCTTTGCCGTGAACATTTTTTATTTGAATATCAAGTTTTGGGCCATAGAACGCAGCCTCACCATCTGCCTCAAAATAGTCTATGTTAAGGTCATTTAATATACGGCGCATTTCGCCTTGAACTTTTTCCCACTCTTCTTTACTGCCAATATATTTTTCTTTATTATTTTCATCCCATTTTGAAAAACGGAAAGAAACATCTTCATACAAGCCCAATGTCTTAAGCATGTATGTTGCAAGGTCCAAACAGCCCTTAAATTCGTCTTCTAATTGGTCAGGTCTAACCATTAAGTGGCCTTCGCTAATTGTAAACTGACGAACTCTTATCAAGCCGTGGCATTCGCCACTTGCTTCGTTTCTAAACAAGGTAGAAGTTTCGCCAAGGCGCATAGGCAAATCTTTATATGAGCGTGGTTTATTTAAGTAAACCTGATATTGGAATGGGCATGTCATTGGGCGAAGGCAGAAAACCTCTTTATCTTTTTCTTCATCACCAAGCACAAACATTGAGTCCTTATAATGGTCCCAGTGCCCTGAAATTTTAAACAAATCATTTTTGCTCATGAACGGAGTTTTTGTTAGCAAATAGCCACGGCGTTCTTCTTCGTCTTCTACAAAGCGTTGCATAATTTGAATTGTTTTTGCACCCTTTGGAAGCATAACAGGCAAGCCCTGACCAATGTAATCTACTGTTGTAAAATACTCTAGTTCTCTTCCAAGTTTGTTATGGTCACGCTTTTTAGCCTCTTCTAATTGATTAATATAATCGTTTAATTGCTTTTTATCGGCAAAAGCGTAAACATAAACGCGTTGAAGCATTTTATTTTTTTCGCTACCACGCCAATATGCCCCGCTTATTCTGCCAATTTTGTAAGCATAACTTTGAAGTTTTGCCGTGCATTCAACATGAGGGCCTCGGCAAAGGTCAACAAAATCTTCGCCCAAATAATAGCACGAAATTGGTTCTTCATCAGGCAATTCGTTAATAAGTTCAATTTTATAAGGTTCATTTTCAAAGAGTTTTAACGCTTCTTCTCTTGAAAGTTCTACCCTTTTAAATTGTTCATTTTTGTTGATAATGTTTTTCATTTCTTTTTCAATTAATTCATATTGTTCAGGCGACACACTTTGCATGTCAAAATCATAATAAAAACCATTGTCAATGGCTGGGCCAATGGCAAGTTTAACATTCTCTTTACCAAAAACATTTTTAACTGCTTTTGCAAGCACATGTGAAAGTGAGTGTCTGCACATTTGAATTTTTTCTAACTTTTCTTTATCTTCCATAAATACTCCTTAACTTTGTTTTTTTTTGCACTGCACAAAGCAACAAAAAACGCCCATTGCTTTATGCAAAGCAAAGGACGATTAATACACCGCGGTTCCACCTTTGTTGAAGAGCAAAATTGCCCTACCACTCTTTTAATATAACTATAAAAAGTCACCGCTAAAGTGGTTTCATTATTTGCTTATCTTAGGTTTTTCAGCAACCAACCCTTCTCTGTGCGAATCAGCAAAAACTACTTGTCTTTAACTATTTTTATAATACTTTCTCATCATAATGCCATTTAATTTTTTTGTCAACTCATATTTTTATTTTTACAAATTTTTTTGAAAATACAAGCATAGTATACATGGACATGAATTACATTTTTCAAAGCATTATGCTTGGTTTTGGAGTTGCAAGTGACGCATTTGCAGTTGCAACAGCCAACGGAATAAGTCACACAAAGTTAAAAGCGACTAAAGCATTATTTATTGCACTAATGTTTGGTATTTTTCAAGGGCTAATGCCATTAATTGGTTATTTTATTGGCAGGCAACTATTTTGTAACTTACAAACATACATTCCTTACATTTCGTTGGTTATTTTATCATTAATGGGAATAAAGATGATTTTTGATGCACTTGACAAAAAAAACATAATAAAAGTTCACAGTGCAAACAACGAACTCTCTATTGGGGCAATATTATTACAGGCTATTGCCACCTCGATTGATGCGCTTTCGGTTGGTTTTGCCATTTCAAACTTTTCTGCATCCATGGCTGTTGTATCAGCAACAATAATTTGCTTAATAACCCTAGTAACATCATTTATTGGTGTTTTTATTGGAAAAAAATTCGGCAAAGAATTAAAGTCTTTTGCCGAAATTTTTGGTGGCATTATTTTAATCATTATTGGAATCAGAATTTTTATTGGCTAGTTTCTTT
>JAFUKB010000033.1 GCA_017467895.1 Clostridia bacterium | reverse complement strand
CCCCGCAAAGTTGTCAAACGATTTTTAATAATTGCAAAAACTTTTTTGCTTGACCTCATTTTGGCTTCTTTTTTTGATGAGCATAATTAGTTTTGTGTGCAAAATTTTATGTATTCTTAAATTTTTTTAATATACTCATTTTGAGTATATATTTTAATATTATACAATTTTTAAAAAATGGTCAAATTAATTTTAACTGCAAAAACAATTTATTACAAAATGTATATTTTCAAAATCATTTCACATGCTAAACATACAAGCATAGTTGCTTGCAAAAATCAGGAGGTGAAGTTATGTTCGGTAGAAACAAAAAGGCTAAGGATGCACAAAATAAATCAAGTGCAACAAGAAACTGCTCAGGCAAAAGTTCGTCTAGCACAAAAGCCTGTGGCTCAAGAACTTCAAAATCAGGCAGATGTTCTTCAAATAGCCAAAGTCGTTCGTCTAACAACGATTAATCAATTTCTACGGTAATGAATAATTTTTTATTCTTATCACCCAAAAAAATCTTCTCTTTTTTAGAGAAGATTTTTTTTATAATTTAAAATCGTTCATTAAAAATCCAAGCGTTGTTTATAACAACTTCTTAAATATGATTGTTTTATTTACGAAAACTCATTGCTTAATTACTTATTAAATCTAAGTTTTTTTATTAAGCGCTCTTTATCTTTTTGAACAAGACTTTTTTGCCTTTTAGGAGCAATGTTTTCTGGTCTATTCATAATATAATAACGCAAATCGTCCATAGCATGGTCGTCTTTTTTTATTGGAGAATCATCGTTTCCCCAAAAATAGCCTTTTATTTCCCTAATCATGTTTACACAATTTTTAAAAATAAATAACTTTGACACCCCGTCCGCATTTTTTAAATATGATTTTACTCTATTAATTCCAGAATATAAATCTTTATTAACTTTTGGGTTAACAAGTATGCCATTGTCATAAAATAATTCAACCACATTTTTGGGGCTAGACAGTGTGCGTTGATTTGCCGCACTATCAATAATCGCCGAATACATTCCATTGCTTGCTTTTGGCCAGTTTAAGCGTGCGCATATATCCCTTATTTTTCCAGCATGATGTTCAACTGTTTGGCGTGTTTCATAAGTCTCGGCAATTACATAAATGTTACCGTCATAATCAACAGCATACCAATGCGCCGAAAGCGGATTATTAAGCCCCGGGTCAATGGAGATATTGTCATACCACTCCACTGGCACATTAAATGGCTCAATAACATTAACGCTTTCGTCAAACTCACTGTAAACTTGCCCACCATTTGTCATGAACTTGCCATATCTTCTGGCCTCTAGTTCACTTTGAGATAATGTTGCAGTTAAACTTTTAATTTCACTTTTGCTTAAATATGGATTATCCGCCCACTCCATAAACTCGCACCAAACTTCGTCATCGTTGTTTTCGTTTAAATAAATGCTGTTATAAACCCATGTTAAGCCTTTTAGCGGGGTCATTGTACCATAAACCTCACCACACTTGTCTAAAACACGCATTCTGCATTCTTTATAAATATCTTCGGGCGGTTCCTCATCAAACCACACATAATCAAGTGAAGTTCCCTGAAATTTTTCCCTGCCCTGATCGCAACTTTTAAAGCCAATTTTGCTAACGCCACCAAATACATTATGTATGGTTATATAGTCAATTATTCCATTTTCTGGACTCCCTTTTCTGCCAGAAAGCATAACCGTTTCGCATATCCAATTTTTGTTTAAATAACTAAGCACTTTGCTTTGTGCAACATCGCGCTGAACCTGAGTAGAAAGCGACACCACCCAAATTTGAGCATCTTTTCTATTCTGCCTATAAGGATGAATACCTCTTGCAAGCCACACGGTTTCAACTGCTCCACACTCAGTTTTTCCACTTCGGTTACCTCCAAACACCCATCTGTTTTTTTTGTTGCACATATGAAACGCAAGTTGTTTCAAATGCTTAACTTTGCCCGAGTTATATTTTTTTAGTTTATTGTTTGCCCCACTGTCAGATTTATATCTTTTTAAACCGTCAATATTTTGTAAAATATTTTGCTTATTCATTTTCGTAAATTTTCCCTCTTTTTTGTGTAATTAATGCAAAATTATATAAATTAAAAAGGCAAGCAAACGAGTTATAATTAAAGCGTGAAAAAGATATTTTGCTTTTGTTTTGTTATTTTTTTTGTTGCTTGTAGTTCTTGTTGCAATTTAGTGTTTCATGGCATGGCGTTTGCAAGTATGTCTTACTACGCACACATAACCGACACTGCAATCTATTTATATTCAACCCCATCACAAACCGACTCATCAAAAATGTTTGAACTTCCAAAGACTTATTTTGTTGAACTGCTGTCTAGCGCAAATGACGAGTTTTATTCGGCAAGATATCAAGATGTTTATGGCTATGTGTTAAAAAATCAAGTAAAACCAATTAATGGTGCTCCATTAGTACCTTTTTTAAATGATATAAATTTTAGAATATTTGTGCCTAGCGGAGCACATTTGCGCTCTAGCCCATACAACAACGGCTCAGTAAATCTTGTTTATTCTATTCCTTTTTTAGATAATAATATTTCTTATTATGGAACAGCACAAGGCGAAGAAGCCATAAGCAAAAAAGGCACAACATGGTATTTTTGCAAATATTACACCGATAACACAGAATATACTGGCTATGTATATGCTCCGCTTTGCGACTGTCTTAGCACAATAAATCAAAACACCGAAACTGTAGAATATTTATCGAACGAGCAAATAACTTTTGATGATACTATTACAAATACATCAACCCAGCCATTTGCCGGACTTTCACAAACCGCCACAACTGTTATTATTGTGGCAATAAGCCTGCCATGCCTACTTTTAATCTATTTGTTGTTCAAACCAACACGAATGGCAGAACAATCAGCATCAACAGAAACAACTCAAGAAAAAAAGTATAAAAAAAAGAAAATAACTCGTTTAAAAAATTCTGATTATTTTGAACTTGACGACGATTTTTAAATAGCCGAAGCCATTAATTCGTTAATATATTTGTTAAACACACTATCATTTGTTATAACTTCTGCTTTTTCTTCTAATACAAAATTGCTTCGCTTAATTAGTTTATAAATTGAACTAACAAAAGGGTCTCCTGAATAATCTAGTTCAAATTTCTCCGCACTGTAACCATATCTGCTTAACACTAACATAAATGCCATAATTGCCTGCTCAAGTTTTCTATAAGCCGAACGTTTAGAAATATTGCTTAAATTGCAAATAGTTTGAATAGGTATTTTATGAATAAACTTTAAAACAAGCAATTTCGCCTGCTCTTTTGGCATGTCCTTTAATGCTTTTTCAGTTAACACTTTAAGATTAATGTAATCTATTTTTCTGTTAGATAAATTAATTATCTTTTTAGATATATTTGCGATTGAATTCTCGCCATTTTTGTAACTAAACGAATAATATGAATTAACTGCAGTATTTTCAATAAGTTTATCAATAGAATCGCAAAGCCGTTTGAGATAGTTGTACGAAGACAAAACTGTTTTGCTCCATAGTTTTTGATTTGTTGTCATTTAAAAATTTTCCTCCCCCAATGCTCTGTAATGATACAAATATCTCGGCAAGATAACCGGTTTTTCTCTTGCCATAATAGATTTTAAAAAGGTTGCTCGACATAAGTCAACATTTTTCGACATATTTTTACAAATTTGTATATTTTTGTACAAATATGTTTATGGGATTGTATGTTACAAAACATGTGTTCTATTTTTAGCCCATATAATATGACAAAACTTGTCATTTATAAAAAAATATAAAAATATTTTAAAAAATATATTCAAAAAAGATGCTTTAAATTAAAAGCACCTTTTTTAAATTTTAATAAATAGGCATATCTTGATTTTGTTTTTGATTTGTTTCAATGTCTGCTACCAAACATTCGGTTGTAAGCAATGTTCCTGCCACTGAGCCAGCATTTTGCAATGCGCTTCTTGTGACCTTTGCAGGATCAATAATTCCAGCCTCAAGCATGTTTACATATTTTGCGTTTAATGCATCATAGCCATAATTTATATCATCAATATTTTTTAATAATTCGCTAACAATGGCGTCTTCATCAACACCGCAGTTTCTTGCAATTTGCCTAATAGGCTCTTCTATTGACTTTACAACAATTTCCACGCCCAATTTTTGGTCGCCAGTTAAGTTGTTAATTAAATCTTTAATTTTTTTGCTTTTGCCTGCTTTTAGCAAAGCAACGCCTCCACCGGCAACAACACCCTCCTGACTTGCCGCCTTAGTTGCAGACAATGCGTCCTCAATGCGAAGTTTTTTCTCTTTTAATTCTACCTCGGTTGGTGCACCGACTTTAATAACAGCAACACCTCCGGCAAGTTTAGCAAGACGCTCGGTTAATTTTTCTTTTTCATAGTCCGAATTTTCTACTTTTATTTGTTCTTTGAGAGATGCAATTCGCCCCGCTATTGCCTCTTTGCTTCCAAATCCTTCTACAAGGGTTGTAGAATCTTTGTCAACATTAACTGTTTTTGCCCTGCCCAACATGTCTATGGTAACCGACGCAAGGTTTATTCCAAGTTCTTCATTTATGTACTGCCCACCAGTTAAGCACGCAATATCCTCTAAAAGCGCTTTTCGTTGCGTTCCAAAACTTGGAGCCTTAACTGCCACACAGGTAAATGCTCCCCTGATTTTGTTTAGAACTAATGTAGCAAGCGCCTCTCCCTCAACATCGTCGGCAATAATTAATAACTTGTCACCAGTTTTTACAATTTGCTCCAAAATTGGCAAAATCTCTTGAATAGAAGTAATTTTTTTATCTGTAATTAAAATATAAGGATTATTTAATTCAGCAATCATTTTTTCTTGATTTGTGCACATATATGCCGAAAGATAGCCTCTATCAAATTGCAGCCCCTCAACCACAGTTAATTCGGTTGCCATTGTTTTGCCCTCTTCAAGTGTAATTATGCCATCTTTTCCAACTTTGTTCATTGCACTGGCAATAAGTTCACCTATTTCCTCATCGCCAGCCGATATACTTGCAACTTGTGCAATTTCTCTGGTTCCGCTAACTAATGTTGCGTGGCTTCCAAGTTCTTCACAAATGCCTTTAACAGCAAGGTCTATGCCCTTTTTAAGCATAATTGGATTTGCACCGCCGTCAAATTTTTGCATTCCTTCTCTAATTATTGCTTGTGCCAGCACACTTGCCGTTGTAGTTCCGTCACCAGCCACATCGTTGGTCTTTATGCTAACCTCTTTAATTAATTGCGCCCCCATGTTTTCAAATGCATCATCAAGTTCAATTTCTTTTGCAATGGTTACGCCATCGTTTGTTATAAGTGGAGATGCAAATTTTTTGTCTAAAACCACATTGCGACCTTTTGGTCCCAAAGTTATTTTAACTGCATCAACCAATTTGTTTACGCCAGTGCTTAAAGCCTCGCGTGCTTCTTTGCCATATTTTAATTTTTTAGCCATATTATTCCCCCTTGCCAATAATTGCCAAAATGTCGGTTTGTTTAATAATTAACAAATCTTCGCCATTATATTTGAATTCAGTGCCAGCAAACTTGCTAAACAAAACTTTGTCACCAATGGCGACTTGCATTTTTGTTTCTTTGCCGTCAACAAGCCCACCTTCGCCCAAAGCAACCACTGTTGCAATTTGAGATTTTTCTTTGCTCATGTCAGGCAAAAAAATGCCACCAACATTCGTTGTTTGTTCTTTTTCAATTTTTAATACTACTCTATCAAATAAAGGTTTAATTTTCATTTTATACTCCTGCAATAATTTTATCATGTTTAAAGACTTGTGTCTATTTTAAATTTGTCAAAATATTTGTTTTTGCGTAATAATTGCCTCCTCTTGTTTTTGTAAGCACTTTATATTACAAAATATTTTTTGCAATACCCCTGTTACCACTTTTTTTCTAAATAACAAAAAAACTTATTATTGCAATAACAAACAAATAAATTGCAAACCAAATGAGCGAGTGTTTTTTAACGACTTTAAGCATAAACTTTACTGCCAATATTCCAGTAATAAAAGCCACAACAAAGCCAATAATCAGTTCATACCATGCAAGTGTTAATGCCTGCCCAACAGACACATATTCATATATTTCTAAAATTAAACTTGCAATAATAATAGGAATACTCATTAAAAATGAAAAATGTGTCACATCTTCACGCTTGCCTTTTTGCAAAAGCCCAGAGCAAATGGTTGCCCCACTGCGCGAAATTCCCGGAAGAACAGCAATGCCCTGTGCAATGCCCATAATGCTTGCCATAGTAGGCGATATATCTTTTTGATTGCCTTGCGCTTTTTTGCTAACCAACTCGCTAATAACTAAAACAACCGCCGTAAGCATAAAACAAAACGGCAAAAACCTGCCATCAAACGAACTGTCGATAAACTTTTTAAATATAATTACAATTAAAACTGTTGGAATGGT
>JAFUKB010000032.1 GCA_017467895.1 Clostridia bacterium | reverse complement strand
TTATAAATAACAGTATAAAATTGTAATTAATATATTATTGTCAAAAAAAATATTTAGTGCTCTTTGTTGAAATAAATATCCAAAAAAAATTGAAGAATAGCAAATTCTTCAATTTTTTTTAGATTTAATTTTTAAAAATTAATTATTTTTGCCAATTTTTGATTTTAAATCGTTAATAATTGCACTCATTTTGTTATCTTTTTTAATTTGGTCACCAATTTTGTCACGCGAGTGCATAATTGTAGTGTGGTCGCGTCCGCCAAAAATTTTACCAATGGTTACAAGAGGAATGTCAAGCAAGTCGTCAATTAAATAAATAGCAATCATGCGTGGCTCAACAATTTCTTTGCTTTTCTTTTTTCCTGTGATTTCGTTTTGAGTTATTCCAAAATATTCACAAACAATATTTATTATGTTTTCAGGAGTAATTCGTTCTTGTTTTTCAATAATATCTTCTTTAAATGCCTCACGAGCGTCGTCCATATTGGCGGTTTTTTTGCCCATTAATGTTGCAAAGAAAAATACCTTAGATAATGCACCTTCCATTTCACGAATATTAGTAAAAGGTTTTTCGGCAATAAAGTTTAAAACTTCGTCATCTAAATAAAAACGCTCAATTTGTGCTTTCTTTTTTAAAATTGCCATACGAGTTTCAAAATCAGGAATTTGCATGTCTTGAATCAACCCGCACGAAAAACGAGTTTTTAACCTATCTTCAACATCAATTTCAGATGGAGAACGGTCAGAAGTGATAATAATTTGTTTGTTATTTTGATAAAGGTCGTTAAATGTGTGAAAAAACTCTTCTTTGGTTGCGTTTTTGTTTGCAATAAATTGAATGTCGTCAATCATTAAAACATCAACATTTCTATATTTTTCTCTAAACTCAAAAACTGCTTTTTCTTTGCCACCCTCTGTTACACCCAAAGACTCAATATATTCATTCATGAATTTTTCACATGTAACAAATTTGATGTTAAGGTTAGGGCTAAACTCGGTTAAATAATTTCCAATAGCGTGCATAAGGTGAGTTTTTCCAAGCCCAACGCCACTGTAAATAAACAATGGGTTAAATTTTGTCCCGGGATTTTCGGCAACTGCATGCGCAGCAGCATAACAAAACTGATTGCTTTTGCCAACAACAAAGTTGTTAAAAGTGTATTTTGGATTAAACTGTGCTCTGTCAGCAATTATAGCAGGCTTGGCTAACTCTTCGGCAGGTTTTGTTGATGCAAGATATTTTTCTTTTTCGTCTTTGTCTAAAATTTCAAAATGAATATATTCACCAAAAACTTCATGAATGCACTCGGTTAGTTGATTTATATTATTTTTTAAAATTTGATTTTTTGCAAGAGTGCTTGGTGCCCATAAAATTAAAGTTTCGTCATCTTTTATTTCAATAGGTTCTAACTTTGCAATCCATAAATCAAAAGTGATTGCAGAAACAAAGTTTTGCATTTTTGTTAGCACTTTTTGCCACATTTCTTCTAATTCTTGCATAATTTTCTCCAGTTATTTGTAAGTTTTGTTTGATACTTTTGTAATTGTTTGCTTGCTGTCGTCGTTTGCAACTTTGTTTTTGTGTTTCTCGCCACACTTGTCGCATTTGTAAACAATAACAAAGCCTTTGTTTTGAGAATATTCTAAGTCAACAGGACGCAAAACTCCATGACACTCATTTGCTCTGTCGCCCGGTGTTATGTCCACATGAAGCGAACATAAACAATAAGGACAGTGGTCGCGTGAGGAGTATTTTAATGGCAAAACATTTTTGCCACAGTTTACGCAAATAAAACCATTGTCGTTTTTTGTAAACATTTTCATATTTGTATATTTTATATTGAAAACATCAAAAAGTCAAAGGTAAAATAAAAATAAGAAATAACAAGCGACACTTTTAAAATTTTTATGTTAGCAAATCATTATTACATATTTTATATTATCGGAAGTTGTCGGCAAGCGGGGCGAAGCCACATTTGCCAGCAACTGATGGTTATTCAAACTGTGATGCCACGATTTATCGTGGTAGTTGCGTTTGGCAACTTAAAATTTAACTTGCTTAAATTTTAACATCACATATTTTACTTTCTTGTCATGCCTGTCCATTTAAGCATAATTTTTAAAAGGTCGGCAATGTATGTTAGTTTTGCAGAGTTTAAAAACTCCTCTGCAAGTTTTAGTTGATGCTCGTCAAAATTTGCATAAGTTTTTAAAAGTTCAAGCGCATTCAAAGAGGCCTCGTTTTCGATTTTTATTGTAGACATTTTTACACTGCATGCAAGAATAAATAAAATAACAGCAAGCCCAGCACAAATAATTGCAAAAATGTAATATTCAAAGCACAAAAGAGCAACTGCAATAATAAAAAGTGGGGAAATTAACCTTGATAAAATCTTGCTAAGTTTTAATTTTTTTCCGTACTTTTTCATTTTGTTGCGTTCGCTTGCAAACTGAAAGGCATGTCCCAGTTCGTGTGCAACAATGGCAAGCCCAGCAAGTTGTTTGTTGTTTGCATATTTAGAACAAAGTGTAAGTTTTCCATCGCTTGAATAACTGTCAGAAAGAATGCGCTCGTCAAAACAAATTCTTATTTGTCCACCAAAAAAAGTTTTTGAAATAAAGTTGGCAAATTCTATTGGAGATATGCTTGTTTCATATTTTGATATTTGATTAAACTTGTCATAAAGTTCTTCACCAGATTTGTTAACAATGGCAAGCCCAGCCAAAATAAATAAAACTAAAACACCAACAGCAATTAGCACTATATATATAAGATTCATAAATAGTATTATATTTTTAAAATTAACATAAGTCAAATTGAATGTTTGATAGTGATATTAACTTTTTTAAAAAGTTAATCAATAATGTTGTGACAAGTTTTTTAAGTAAAAAAACGCTTATTGCATTCGTGTTGTTCTTGCATTCTGAAAAAAAGACAGTAAAACGAATTACTGTCTTGCATTTTATTTTTAGTAAATAGCCCTTAAATATTTTTAAACTGTTAAATATAATATACCAAAAGTGTTAGGGCCACAGTGGCTAGAGATTGTTGCACCAGCGGTTGTGTTGTAAACTTCTTTAAACCCTGCATTTTTAAGTGCATTTTTAGCAAACTCAATAGACTCTTCACTAGCAGTTGTGTAGGTTACAAATGCAATAGTGTTGTCAATGTTACCGTATTCTTTAAGTGTGTCAGGAACATATTTTTTAATAACGCTTTCAAAGTTTCCAAGGTATTTTTTTCCAGAAACCATTTTTCCGTTTTTAACAACAATTTGTGGATGAATTTTTAAAAGATTTGCACCAAAAGCCATAATGCTTGAACAACGCCCACCTTTTTTTAAATAGTCAAGTTTGTCAATAACAAAACTAACTTGCAATTTTTCTCTGTCTAAAATTAATTGCTCATAAATTGTTTTTGCGTCTTTGCCACAAGCAGCCATTTTTCTTGCCTTAATTGCTAAAAGTGCAATGCCAGTGCTTAAACTTTTTGTGTCAACAACAAAAACATTGTTAAACTTTTTGCTTGCCTTAATTGCATTTGAACATGCACTGCTAATTTCACTTGAAAGAGCGAAGTGAATAATTGCATCACAATCTTTTAAATTGTTTTCAAAAAATTCTGTATATTGAAATTCATTAATAGCACCTGTTTGAGGTAATATTTTGTTTTTGTCAACAAAGTCAAAAATTTCTTTGGTGCTAATTTGCCCGTCATAGCAAAGAGTTTCTCCAAGATAAATGCTATAAGGCATAGTTTTAATATCATATTTATTTAAAAGTTCTTGTGGTAAATCGATAGTGCTTTCAGCAGTAATTGTTATTTTCATATTAAAGTCCTCCATGATTTCGTTGCTATTGTAAGGTATGTGTATAATTATTCTCCACCTACCGAGCAAAATATAATTATAAAGTTAAAAAACTAAAAGTAGAACCGACAAAATGCGACTCTACTGCCAGTAGAAAGTATATAAAAATTTACTTTACATAAAAAAATTTTTTGTGTAAACTTTAATACATGGAAAAAAATTTACATAGTAATGATTTACAAGAAGAACAACATGTATCTGAAGTAGATAATTTAAAAGTAACAATAGGAAAAAACATTTGCGAATATCGCAAACTTGCAAACCTTTCTCAAATAGAGTTTGCTGAAAAACTTAATTATTCAGATAAAGCAATTTCAAAATGGGAAAGAGGCGAGTCGTTGCCAGATATTATAGTTTTAAAACAAATTGCTGATTTGTTTGGAATAACAGTAAATGACTTGCTTGGTCAAAGCACACAAAAAAAGAAGCGATCGTTGTCTTTTAAAAAACTCTTAAAAAACAAAATTCTTGTAATGCTGTTGTCTGTTGGGCTGGTCTGGCTTGTTGCAACAGTGTTGTTTGTGTTTTTGATTATGTTTAATGCTTTAACCGATTATGCATGGCTTGCCTTTATTTATGCAATGCCAATTAGTTTTATTTTGTGCATGATATTTACGGGCAGATGGAAGTTAAAAATTCCACTTATGGTTTTTGAATCGCTGTTTGTTTGGACTCTTGCTTTGTCAATTTGCTTAACAATTAATTATTCAAACATTTGGCTTCTTTTAATAATTGGCTTTCCGTTGCAGGCGTTAATTGTTTTTTGGTTTTTTTATCAAAAGCAAAAAAACGCTAATAAATAATTAAGAATTTTGAAAAACTTTTTCTCTAAAAAACTTTTTCCCTAGATAAAAAATAAGGCGAAATTTCGAAAAGATTCGAAATTTCGCCTTGTTTTTGTAATTATTTGAATAATAAACTTAAAATAAATTAAAAATAAGTTTTTTAAATTTTCTTTTTTATTTTTTTCTTTTTTCCAATTCCAAAAATTATTAAAACAAGTGAAACAGTTGTTATAATAATTATAACCGCACCAATTAAAGTGCTAGAAACTCCGCCAACATGAATAGCACTTGTTTTAATATATGCTGTAATAATTTTGTTGTTTTCGTTTGCATATTGAATTTGAGTGTATTCGTTGTTTGTGTTGTATCCACTTAAAATTTTTATTTGTGTTCCTGCAGGCAATGTGGTGGACGATTTAATATAGTTACTTCCGCTTAATAAGTAGGTGTCGCATGCACTTGCAATGCTGGCATTAGCGTCTAATTGCTTTTGCGGGGAGGTAATGCTTGCGTCAAGAACTTGCGATTTAAACACATAACCCTCGGTGTAGTCTTGAACATTTTCTAGTTCAACTAAGTAATATTCAAAGCCGTCACTTCCAGTGCTTTGTGAAACAACATTAAACACATGGTCATAATTAAAACTTGCAATAGTTTGTGAACTTGAAATGTCGTTTGTTGAATAAACATTAATAGATGAGTAAATTACTCGCACCTGTAAAGGGGTTTCGGCTAGTGTAATAAAGTTTGGAACAAAGCAAAATGAAATAAACATGGCTAAAAGTAGTACAATTTTTTTCATGGTTACTCTTCTCCTTCTGTTTTGTCAATTTCTGACAATGGCTTGTCTTCATCTAAGAAAGATAGTTGTTGAGCCTGTGCTTTTTTTGCTTGCTTTGCTTCTTTTTTTTGTTTAGTTTTTGCTTCTAATTGTTTTAGTTTTTCAAAAATGAAATCACTTAGTTTAGGTATATAAATGTGCAATGGAATTGATATTCCGACAAGAATTATGAAAATTAAAACAACGATTAATGAGCCTGAGGTTATACCAAAGAATTGTCCTAAAGTAAATGAAGCAACAGTTACACAAACTGCCGAAAGCCCAACACATATGAGCCTTAGCGTGTTAAATGGAACGCATAGGTAAACCAAGTTAACAAAGCCTGTACCAAGCAAAACTAATGTGCTTATTGATGTATATTCTTCTGGATTAAGCAAACCAATATTATTAAGTGCAATAACAATCAAAATGTTAAAGAACATTAATAGCCCATTAGGAAGAGCGCGTTTTAAAACTTGAGTTGTAAAGTCACCTTTAATTAATTTGTCGTTTGGTTGAATTGCTAAAATAACCGATGGCAAGCCAATAATAAACATTTCGAGTAGCAGAAGTTGACTTGGGCTAAAAGGGTATTGGCTTCGCGTTAAAATTGTTGTAAGTGAAAGCAAAATTGTAAACACGGTTTTCATTAAAAACAGTGTGCTAGACTGTTGAACATTGTTAATAACTTGCCTGCCTTCTTTAACAACTGCAGGGAGTGAACTAAACTTGCTGTCTAACAAAACAATGTTAGATAAGTTTCTGGCAACCTCACTTCCGTCTGCCATGGCTATTGAGCAATCGGCTTCTTTTAAAGCAAGAGAGTCGTTTACGCCATCGCCAGTCATTGCAACTGTGTTGCCAGCAGTTTTAAGTGCTTTAATAAGAGCATGCTTTTGTTCGGGGCTAACCCTGCCAAAAACGGTAAATTCGCCTGCAATTTTTTGGACTTCTTTAAGACTCATGCCTTCTAAACTTATGCAGGCATCGGCGTTTTCAATTCCAACGCGCTTTGCAATGTTGGCAACGGTGTAAGGGTTGTCGCCAGATATTATTTTTATTTGAACATCATTATTTTTAAACCATTTAATGGTTTCAATGGCATCATCTCTAATGTGGTCTTCTAAAACTATTATTGCCATTGGTTCCATATAATAAGGGAGTTCGTCTTTAACAATTTGCTGTGGCGAGTGGGCAAGCAAAAGTACACGTTTGCCATCTTTCATTTTGCTAATCATTAAATTTTCAATTTCAGGATTTAGTGTGCCAACATGTAAAAATTCCGGTGCACCCATTGCAAATGTGCCAACGCCATCAAAACTTGTTGCCGTAAACTTGCGCTTGCTTGAAAACTCTATGTTTTGCGTAACAAACAATGAGTTTTCTTTTTTATAATAAAGAAGCATTGCGTTTGAAGTTTGATTGCTTGAATGTTGTGCATTTAATATGTTAGAAATTGCCATCTCGTTTGTAATGTTTGGCACTTGCTTTAAGTTAATATGTTCACACACACGCATTGTGCCGTCAGTTATTGTTCCAGTTTTGTCAAGACATAAAACATTGGTGCGTGCAAGCATTTCTATGCTGTATATGTCTTGCACAAGTGTCTTTTTTTTGCCAAGTTTGATAACACCAAGCGAAAGCGCAATAGTAATTAATAGGAACATGCCTGCTGGCACCATGCCAGTAACCGAGCCACATGTTTTAATGATTGCAACACTTAAGTCGCGCCCGTAAGAAAAATAATTGTTAACAAACATAATTCCTGCAACAGGAATAATAATTATACCAATATATTTAATTAAGTTGTTTATATCTTTAAATAGGTTAGATTGAGGACTTTTAAATTTTTTTGCTTGAGTAGCAACTGTTTGAATGTAACTGTCAGTGCCTACTTTGTCTACCCTTGCAAAACAGCCACCAGAAATAATGTAACTGCCTGCAAACAAAGTGTCGCCCTCTTGTTTTTTTACTGCTTGAGATTCGCCAGTTAACATGCTTTCGTTCATTTCAACTTTGCCCGAAAGCAAAATGCAGTCGGTTGGAATTTGATTGCCTATTGAAAGTTTAACAATATCGTCAAGACATAATTTTGTGGCAAGAATTTTTTCTTCTTTTCCGTCGCGTATAACGGTAAGTTTTGGTGCGGTAACATAGGAAAGTTTTTCAACGGTTACCTTTGCTTTTATTTCTTGAATAATGGCAATGGTTGTGTTAAGCACAATAACTATAATAAAAAACAAATCGTTGTAAGATTCTACTGCAAGTAGCGCCACAATAACAACCGCCCAAATTAAGTTAAAAAATGTGCAAATGTTTTGAACGAATATAGTAAAAAAAGACTTGCCTGAGTTTTGTTTGGTTTTGTTAACAAGCCCTAATAATTTTCTTTCTTCAACCTGTTGTCTGGTTAACCCAGTGGTAGGTTCAGTGTTGTATCTAACAACTTCTAAATTTTTTCTTTTTTTCATTAAATATATAATAACTCTAACATAATTTTATGTCAAATGCGGATAAATAAAAAAAGTTACAAAGCCATGCCAAGACTTGTTTGGTTGGAGGAGTATTAAAATTTTTAAAGCAAGGAATACATTTTAAAAGACCGCTTTTAAATGCTTTGTCAATGGACCATCTTATGTTTCGATTAAGTGTTTTAACTTTAATGTTGTGTTTTTCTGCAAGATGAACCATTGTAGGAATAGCGTAACAGTTATAATAATTATTGCCGTAAAGTGTTTCTTCTATTAATTCGTATAGATAAACACTGCCAAGAAGTGAGAAATCGAAACCAAAGTGAATCATAATCGTTCTCACATTATGATCGTTTGCTTGTTCATCTTCGGCATAATAGTCTTGTTTATACATTACATTTTCCACAATATTTCTACCTTTTGTTAAAAATTATGACATATTTCGCATTTTTTTGCATTATTAAAACCAATTTTAATAGAAAAATATTGTAAAAGTCAAACATTTTTTTACAAAAATGTAAACCGGGAGGGCAATTTTGTAAAAAATAAATATAAAAGGTTTATTTTTTTCAAAAGGTTTTAAATAAAACCATGCCAATAAAGATTAAGGTTTATTTTTTAACAAAAACATGAAATCATGTCATAAAAATTTGACTTAATGTGCAAAAATGAATGTTATTAAAATATATACTCAAAATGGGTGTATAACAAATTTAAGTATACTATGACTCACAAGAGTTTGGCATGAACTCACGACGGCAAAAATAACTACCAGCAATGGTTAGGGCAACATGAAGAGTAAATTAGAACAAATTTTAGACACATATAAAATTTTGCACACACAACTAATTATGCCCATCAAAATTGTAGCCAAAATGTGGTCAAGCAAAAAAGTTTTTAAAAACATGAAAAATTGTTTGACAACTTCGCGGGGGGGGGTACACTTAAGTAGAAAAGTGAAAAAAGGAGAAAAAACATGAAAAAGAAATTTGGATTGTGGTTAAACATAGTAACCATCTGCCTGTGCGTATGCGCAATAGCAATAGGCGTTTACTCAGCAACCACAGCAAACCTCAACGCCAGTGGTAAACTAGGCTTTACAGCCCATGGCTGTGATGTAGATGTAAGTGGCACAATAGTAGGCCACGCAACAGGTAAC
>JAFUKB010000031.1 GCA_017467895.1 Clostridia bacterium | reverse complement strand
TCCCTCACAGTACTATTCGCTATCGGTCACTAGGTCGTATTTAGGCTTAGGAGATGGTCCTCCCTCATTCACACTGGATTTCTCGTGTCCTGTGCTACTCCGGATTCCAGTTGGGCTTGACATAATTTCGGTTACGAGGCTGTTACTCTGTCTTGCTCGTCTTTCCAGACATATTCACCTATCATGCTACTTTCCTCTTCTCTGGTCCTTACCCCAGTTCGATTTCTCAATCTGGTTTGGCCTCTTGCAATTTCGCTCGCCACTACTTTCGCAATCGTTGTTTTACTTTCTTTTCCTCTGGGTACTTAGATGTTTCAGTTCCCCAGGTTCCCCTCGTTAGGCTATGTATTTACCTAACAATAGTATTGTATTACCAATACTGTGTTTCCACATTCGGATATCTATGGATCTCTGGATACGTGCTCCTCCCCATAGCTTTTCGCAGCTTATCACGTCCTTCTTCGGCGCCTAGTGCCAAGGCATCCACCATATGCTCTTTGTAGCTTAATCTAATCTAATTGGATTCTCTTAGCATTTTTGCTTTCGATAGTTTGTTAATTCTTAACTCAGCGTTAATTGTATTGAAACGTTTGTTTAGTATTTCTAGATACATATTACACTTTTTGTTATACTGAATATTTGATATTCGTTTTTAACTATGCAGTTGTCAAAGTACTCGTCGAAACTCGACTTTGTGGCTTCGATTTTGCCAATGCAAAATCTTTGCTTTGCAGTCGGTTTCTCCTCTCCCCAAAAAGTTTAACCCTAACGGTACTTTTTGGGGGCCCCATAAAACCGTAACCCAGTTTTGAGGCCTTGTGAATTTCGCAACAGCGTCCTTCACAGCCACTCTTAACCCGAGTGACTTGGCTATCTTAACATACCCCTTTTAACCATGTCAACAACATTTTTAAAATATTTTTTTAATTTTTTCACTTTTTTGCCTCTTTTTTTGAAAAAATACAAACACTAGGCGCAGGGTAAATGAAACCATCAAAAAACCGACAGAAAATTGTCGGTTTTTACTATATTAACTTATGCATTACCTAACATTGCGTCAATATATTCTTGCCATTTGGCTCGCCCTATCAACGGCGATCAAATCATTACAAAATATAAAGCAGTGCAAACAATACTACATCTGCAACAACAAGCACCCATGCAACAACGGTTAATATTTTAATTAACTTTGGCGCCGGTTGTTCATTTAATTTTGCTTGCTTTTGAGTTTTTTTGCAAACAACTAACATTATAATCGCCAAAACCAACGCAACAGCGATGCCAATAATAAACATTGGCAAGATTGCAATAAGTGCCAAAGCGTCGGTAGATTCAGTATTCATTAGTTTAACACTTTCTGCAAACATTACAACATTATAAACTTGCACAGCAAGCAAGATTACAAATAATATTATAGTTGCTATTTTTGCTTTTTTATTCATATATTCCCTCCACAGAATTAATCTATTTCCCCAAAGCAATATTGAGAAAATTATTTGTTGTTAATTTCAAAATTATAACTGCTTTCGCACATATCTTTTAGGTTTCTAGTTGCTTTAAAGCCTAGTTCTTTTTCTGCCTTATCTGGGCACGCATAGCAAACATCAATATCCCCCGGTCTTCTTGGAGCAAATTCATATTTAACTTTGTTACCACAAACCTCATTAAAAGCATTTACCATTTCCAAAACCGAATAGCCAGTGCCCGTGCCAAGATTATAAACAACAAGCCCCGGAGCAGTTTCAAGTTTTTTAACCGCTTTAACATGACCAAGAGCAAGGTCGCACACATGAATATAATCACGCACGCCTGTGCCGTCCTTGGTTGGATAGTCATTGCCAAAAATGTTTAAGTGGTCTAGTTTGCCGGTTGCAACTCGTGTTATATATGGCATCAAATTATTTGGAATTCCATTTGGATTTTCGCCAATCAAGCCACTTTTATGAGCGCCAACTGGGTTAAAATAACGAAGAAGTGCAATGTTTAATGAATTATCCGCAACATACGCGTCTTTTAAAATTTCTTCAATAAACAATTTTGTTCTGCCATATGGATTGGTTGCCGAAACTTCAAAATCTTCATAAATTGGCATAGATTTTGCCCTGCCATAAACAGTTGCCGACGAACTAAACACAAAATTTTTAACATTAAACTTTCTCATTACCCTCAAAAGTGCGAGCGTTGTGTTGATATTATTGTCATAATATTCAATAGGTTTCGCAACCGATTCGCCAACTGCCTTATAGCCAGCAAAGTGAATAACTGCGTCAATATCATTTTCTGTAAATATTTTGGTTAAAATTTCTTCATTTTGAACATCGCCTTTATAAAACTTGATTGGAGAACCAATAATTTGCTCCAATTTATCTTTAACTTCAATTTTGCTGTTAGAAAGGTTGTCAATTATAACAAAATCATAACCCGCCTCAGCAAGTTCTACTGCCGTGTGTGAACCAATATAGCCCAAACCACCTGTTAATAAAATCATATAAATACTCCTTTTTTAGTGCATTTTTAATTATGCACGCACCTTAT
Organism: Clostridia bacterium; assembly: GCA_017467895.1. Taxonomy (GTDB): domain Bacteria; phylum Bacillota; class Clostridia; order Christensenellales; family UBA1242; genus HGM11367. The sequence continues at coordinate 6,612 of JAFUKB010000031.1, read as the reverse complement.
CAAACCAAAGGTTCTTTTTCATTGTATGATTTTATTAAAAAAATTACAAACAAATAAACAATTTTAAAAAAAAGAATTTAAGATAATATATCACCATCATCGCCGTGCGCTTGATGTTTTATTGTTTGCTGAATTACATTTTGCAACAGGGGCGAGTTTGGCATTTGCATGTTCTGCGGTTGCGAAGTTTGGACATGTTTATCGCTTAAATCCACATTTTCAGGCGTGAATCGCGTTTGAACATATTCAGTTTCTTTTCGTTTGCGGTCAAATATTTTCACACTACCCCTGTATTTAAACATCATAAAAATAAAGTAGAAAGTGGCAAGTCCAACGCAAATGTAAATTATACGCGAAAATATACTTGCCTGTGTACCAAAAAAACCAGCAATAAAATCATATTGCAAAAAACCTATACTTGCCCAATTCAGCCCGCCTACAATTAAAATTAATATGCATAATAAATTTGCCATATTTGTATTTTTTGCAAAATATGCAAAATTATGTTTTTAAAGATTTTTACAACTTAAAAAACACTTGACAAAAAAAATGTGGGGTGCTATTATTGCCCAAGTTAATAAACAACGCATGAATATTTTTGCTTTTTGTGGCATATATTAAACTGCGTTTAACAAAAATAAGATTTGCGCATGCTCTTGTGCAGAATTTTTTTTTGATTAGCAACAGCCACTTATTGCCTGTATGCTAACAAATGTTTAGGAGGTAAATTATGCAACCAGTATATTTAACTGAAGAAGGAAAAAAACAATTAGAAGAAAAATTAAATCACTATAGAACAGTTCTTCGTCCACAAGTAACCAAAAAAATTGGCATTGCCAGAGAATTTGGTGACCTTCCTGAAAACGCAGAATATGACAGTGCAAAAGAAGAACAAGGCAAAATTGAAGCCGAAATTGCCGAAATGGAAACCAAACTTAAAACTTGCATAATAATTGACAAAACACAAATCGACACTTCAAAAGTTAACATTGGTTGCACCGTTAAAGCATATGACCTTGACTTTGATGAAGAAGTTGAATACACAATTATTGGAAGCACAGAAAGCGACCCAAGCAAAGGTTTGATTTCTAACGAATCTCCAGTTGGCAGTGCTCTTCTTGGCAAAAAGGTTGGCGAAACAGTTACTGTTAAAACCCCAGTTGGCGAGTGCTCTCTTAAAATTTTGGCAATTAACGCATAAAAGTTTAATGTAAAAAGCAAGGCTGAATTAGCCTTGCTTTTATGTTATTTAGGGTGCAAATTTAAAGTGCAAAAACTCTATAATTGCACTTTGTTTTTTATTTTCGCAATTAAAAAAAGTAGGCAACTACCTACTTTTTTAATTATTTCTTTTTTGGTGTAATTGTTAAATATCTATAAGGCTCCTCGCCAGTGGAGAATGTTTCCACAAACTTGTCATCTGCTAGTGCAGAGTGAATAATTCGTCGTTCGTTTGCCGTCATAGGTTCTAACTTAACAGCATGATTTGTTTTTGCAACCTTGCGAGCCATACGATTTGCAAGAGCAATTAATGTGTCCTCGCGCTTTGCGCGGTAGTTGTCGCAATCCACCCTAACTCTTTTTGCATGGCGGTTGTTTTTGCCAACATAAACATTGGTAAGGTACTGAATAGCATTTAAACCCTCGCCCCTAAAACCAATAATTTCGGACGCGCCAACAAGGTTAAGCAAAATTTCATCAGCGTTTTCTTGGCTGGTTACATCTACCGAGCCATAACCCGACACTTTTAAAAGACCGTTAACAAATGTTTTTGCCTTTTCAATGTCTGCCACCTTTTCTTTTTCTTGTTTTGCTGAAACAATATGGTCAACTGGTTCTTCGTGGTCTTCGTGGCTTGAGTAAGTTTGTTGTTTTGTTTCAACTTTTTCTGGCTCAACTTTGGGTTGTTCTTCTTGTTTTAACTCTTCCTTTTTTTGATACTTAGAAACAGCATCTTCGGAAATACTAACAAGAACTTTGGCTTTTCTAAAAAAGCCCCCTTCGTCTAATATTTTAATATCAACATCTTCTCTAACTGCTTTGAGTTCAAAAAGCGCATTATTGATTGCCTGTTCGATATTTTTTCCTGTTGCTTCACACGATAACATGATTTCCTCCAATTATATTAGTGTGTTAAACTATGGATTTAATTTTTTTGTTTGCTTTGTTTCTTTTTTTCAGAAAGTTCCAACAATTTTGCAATAAGTGGTGCTGTTGCAGTGCTAAACAACTGACCAACAACAATGTATAATGCAAAAATTGAGTTATAACTAAGCGTAAACACCATCATGATAATTGGGAACACAATCATCATGGCTTTGTTGGTGCTTGCCTGAGGCGCCATTGGTTGCCCCTCTTGTTGTTTTGTGTAATAGTTTTGTTTTTTTGCCTTCTTTTTGGTTAATAGATATTGCGACAAGAATGTGGAAACCGCAGCCAAAACAGCCAAAATAAAGTAGCCATTAACACCTTGGTTTGCCTCAAGCCTTGACATAACAGCGCCATAAATTTCTTTTGCCTGATTGCGCTCTTCGTCGGTTTCAAACTTTAACCCTGCAGTTTGAGCATAAGCGTCAAACGAAGGAATTGCTCTTTGAAGCGGAGAATCGGCAATCCACACATTTTTTATCCATAAAAAACTTTCGCGAACTTCGTCATATTTTAATGCAACGGCATTGTTTGCTGCGTCTATGCGAGCAAAATATACATCATTGGATTCATCTTGTTTTTGAGTGTAAATTTCTAAAATATACTCGTCAATTTCGCTTTGCTTTAATGCATAAACATCGTCAATGTTGTAAATTTCGTTGCCGGCTTTGTTAATGGCGTATTCTGCAACATAGGCTTTTTGAAGTTGCTCATATTGGTCAACAATTTTATACGAAGCCATGCTGTTAAGCCCACCAAACAATGTAAAGAACACTGCCATGCTTATACCCATAACAACAAGCATTGTTATGCAAGAGCCCATTGGGTTAAACCCTTCTTTTTGATAAAGTTCGCCCAATTTTTGGTTTTGAATTGTTTTGTCTGGATATTTGCGTTGAATTTCTGCCATTTTTGGTTGCAACTTTTCTTGCATTTGCGTCATTTTGACACTTGAACGCCTATTAAAATAATCAACAGGCAAAAGCACCAACTTTATGCAAAGTGTAAGCAAGATAATTGCAAGTGCATAGTTTTTTGCAAAACTGTTAAATGCAAAAATAATTTTTTCCCATAAACCATTTGGCATGGTAACAAGCACATTAATTAAATTAACCACTTGATATCTCCTTTAATGCTTGGAGGCACTGGGTCAAACCCGCACCTCGACCTTGGATTGCACCTTAAAATTCTTTTAAAAGCCAACACCGCCCCCTTAAACAGCCCGTGTTCTTTAACCGCTTGCACTGCATATGAAGAACATGTTGGATAAAACCTGCAGGTTTTTGGAAGCAAAGGCGAAATGCAAAATTTATATACATAAATAAAAAACAAAAAGAGCATTTTAAATGGAAATTCTAATATCTTAATTATTATTCTCATTCAAAAGCCCCGCCTTTTTAACAATGGCAAGCATGTTGTTTTTTATTTCATCAAACGAATTTTCTGCAATGCCCTCACGCGCAATAAACACATAATTAAAGCGCCTGTCAACAAGGGCAATAAGTTGCCCAAACGCCTCACGCATTCTGCGCTTGACCTTGTTTCTTACAACCGCCTTGCCAATTTTGTTGTTTACCGAAAACCCAACCTTAAACGGTTTGACTTTTGCCTTAACATAAACAAGCGACAAGTTGCCCACCTTAAGGCCTTTGCCATGCTTGTATATGTAATTAAAGTGCTTGTTTTTTTTGAGGCGATTTTCTTTTTTTAACATAATGCCTCCCTTGGTTTAAAAAACCTTAAATTAAGCAGACAATTTTTTTCTGCCTCTGTTTCTGCGTCTTTTAAGAACATTTCTGCCACTTTTTGTGCTCATTCTTTGACGGAAACCATGAACTTTGCTTCTTTGTCTTTTTTTAGGTTGATAAGTTCTTTTCATGCAATTTTTCCTCCCGAATTAATATTTTCGCTTATGCAGGCGATTTTCAACAATAAAAAACGACTATAATAGCCAATCATAAACTAACCTAGTATACAAACCCTTGCCAACTTTGTCAAGAAATTGTTGAAACACAAATTACACAAACTTGCCAAATAGGCACAAATCGTTTGCCAATTTGTCTAAAAATGAATATCATAATATATATGGCAAAAAAAATAACACCAGCGCAATCAAACGCAAAGCGCTTTATAAATGCATTTAATCAAATAGACTATGCACTTCGCACGCAACACAACTTTAAACGAAGCATGGGTTTTTCTGACATGGTTCGCCGTGCAGTTTCAATTAATCATTTGGTTAGAAAATATGAGGACGATTTAATTGACTATGGCAGGCTACGCAATGCAATTATTCACAACAGCAATGACGAAGAAATTATTGCCGAACCACACCCTGATGTTGTTGAAAAAATTGAAAGCCTTGCCCACTTAATAACCACTCCCCCAAAAGCACTAGATGTTTTGGTGGAAAAAGAGGTTTTTACTGTTAACTATGATGTTAGCATAAAAGAGGTAATTAAAAAAATAACTGCCACAAAATTTAGTAATATTCCGGTTTACAAAAATGGCGAACTTGTTGGCGTTGCCAATGGTCAAAAAATTTTAAATGTGCTAGGCGACTGCCTAATTAAAAATGAAGACCTTGATGACTATATTGCCTCTCACCCCATTGAAGACATTGCAAAAACCCCAACCGAAATAAACTATTACATGGTTTTGCCAAGCGATGTAACCATTGACCAAGTTTTGGCAGAGTTCTTAAAAAACCGTAAACTTCTTGTTATTATCTTAACCAAAACTGGCACCATGCACGAACCGCCTCTTGGCATAATAACCTCGTCTGACTATATGGAACTTAACAAAATTTTGGAAAATTATTAACATAAATAAGAAAACACTCATTACATTCGTGTTATTCTTGCATTCTTAAAAAAAAACGCATAAAATTATTCATATTATCGTAATTTTTGCATTCTATTATAAAAAAATGTAAAAATATCTACTTTACCGTTGTTATTTCTGCCTTTTTAAAGCAAAAACCTCAATCGGACGATTGAGGTTTTTTTGTTGTTTAAGAATGCAACAACACGAGTACAATGAGTGTTTTCTTGTCAATATTCCTATTGCAATTTGCGCTAAACCATATATAATTTTTTAAATTTAGCAAAATTATGCTGGAATTGTAACTTGGAATGCAGGACGAATATCATACCCGCTGCCACAGACAACCTTATCTAGATCTACCTCAGCAATGTGAGCCCATGCTTGATTAACAGGCGAAATAGTTCCCGAACGGAAATACCAATAAGAGGCCTCAGTGGCACCTAGTGGAACTCCATATTTTAACGATGTATAATTTCCATATTGGAATCCATGCGAATGTATAAATTCGAAATATTCTTGGTGGCTTACCAACCATAATTTATCACTTGATCCAGTTATTCCGTCAATATTTGGTACAACCATATCCGCATATTCAGAATCTTGGACTGAAAAATAACTGTCTGTCGCATTTTTGGCAAGCAAATCTTCTATGCTTCTTGCTTTAATATATTTGCTATTCCATATCTCGTCGTCAGTTAAGTTAAACAATGTTTCAAATGGGGTCAGTTTAAGTGGTTGTCCTTGTAGGCTTCCCGTATATGCCGTTTCTCCATTAAGATATTTACGCATGTTGCTTACCGCATAGTTATTGGCATCCACTTTATTGCCTGCAGTATCAGTATAATATTTTACACTTTTTGAACTTTCGTCATAATACCATGCTTTATACTGTGCGCCATTGGTTGTTGTTTCATCATAGTAGTTCCATACTATTGATTCCACTTCAGTTGAGCCATATTTCGCAGGCAATGAGTTAAGAGATAAAAAGTAATAATTCTTTCCTGCTTCTGGTTTACATTCTTCTTTGCTAGTTTCATATTCTTTGCCATTAAAGTATGTAAATGTTGTTCCGTCTGCCGATTCTGCTATTGGTATCCATTTTAGTGTAGTTCCATTATATGAACCCATCTCTATATGCCAACCCAATCCATCTGACCAAGTTAAAATTTCAGGAGCAACATACTTACTAAATTCCATTGCAATAGTTAAGTTATTTGTGTCTGGCATGGTTATGTTGCTTGCCGTGCTGGTTAGTGTTAATGTAATTGTTACCGTTGCACTTTCGTTTTGTGCGATTATTTGGCTTTCTGGTGTCGCAGTTACTGATATTGCTGTATTTTCTGCAACTGTTGTTCCAATCATCTCGGCAGTTATATCAAATTTTGACTTATTTGTTACTGTGAGTGTAACAACAATATCTTCTGCACTGCCATCGGTTGATGCCATGTCGGTGAAGTAGCGTGAGCCTAAGTCGAGTGTTTGTGTATCACTACGCACCTCTACTACCTCTCCCAAACTCTCTGGCGTGGTTACTGGCAAGCCATCTGCTGTGTTACCTGTTGCGTGGCCTACTATTGTGCCACTTACATCTACATCACAGCCATGGGCTGTAAAGCCTAGTTTACCACTGGCGTTTAG
>JAFUKB010000030.1 GCA_017467895.1 Clostridia bacterium | reverse complement strand
GGTGCCGACTTTGCAGGAACAGTTTTTGGCTCAGCCTTAGCAGGTGCCACAGGCGCCTTGTTTGGTGCTGGTTTTGGCACAGCAGGTGCTTTTGTTGGAGTCGCCTTTGTTGGCACTGGTGTTTTAGACGCATGTGTTGCTTTTGCTGGCGCCTTTGGTTCACTGGCAACATTATCTTTTGCCGATGTCTCTTTTGCATTTTCCTTTTTAGGTGTTGCTTTTGCTGGCGCCACTTTAGTGTTTGCCACTTTTTGTTCTTTTTCAGGCTTCTTAGCAGGCGCTTGTTTTAAAGACTCTGGTTTTGCTGGCGTCTTTGGTTGAACGCTTGCGCTTGCAACATCATCTTGTTTTTGTTCGGCCCCTTTATCTGCCGTAGCATTGCCATCACTAGCGCTTGCAATTTCCGAGCCACCAACCGAGCCCATGTTTTGAGCAAACACAAGAGATTCTTCCTCTTTGCTCTTTTTTGCGTTTTTAGATTCTCTAACCATGTTAATAATTACCATGCCAATCATTACCATTGAAGGAACAATTACCATAATGGTTATGCCAATGCTTGAACAACAAAATTTAACCAAGCCAGACAAGAAACCATTTGCGCGAGATTTTAACTCACCAACAACAAATTCGTCAGAAACATATTGAAGTTGAGATTGGCTTGTTGCTATTGCATGGTCTTGATTTGTTGCAGGTTCGTCATCATCAAAAAGCCTAACAACATATCCACCTCCCGGTTCAATATTGCCCTCTGCATTGTAGTCACTCTCCTCTGGATTTTGTGCAGGAATAAGCGTACCATTTGCAACTGAAAGAGAACCTACAGCGTCACCGCGACATACAAAATACCTTGTGTTTACTTCATTTGATTCTTTAACATATATAATGCGGACAACACGATGGAAAATAATTAAAGAATTGCCGTTGTCATCAACATATCCGCTTTGTTTTGGTGCATAAAATGCAATGCAATCACCAACTTCAATTTCTTTTAAATTAATGTTTTGGTTAATAATAAGGACATCGCCAACTTTATAACTTTGCTCTGTGCCCAAGTCCATACTGCTTGTTAAAACTTGAACAACCGAATTGCCCAAAATTGATGGAACTTGGTTGTTTGCCTTGGCAGAAGACATAAAAATTGCACAAATAAATGCAATAATTAAGACTGGATAAACCAAAATGTCAGTTAATATTGCACATAGTTTGCCAAAAAAGGACCTTTCTTTGCTTTTAGCATTATTAGACATAAAGCCTCCTAATATACAACGATAGTATAACATCTATCAATTTTTGTGTCTATTTTTTTTCGTTATTATTTGCAATTTTTTTTATTTCGCAAACAACTTCAAATATAGCAACCCCTATCAACAAAACCCCAAACAAAACCTTAAGCCAACTTGAACTAATTATATTTGCAACAAACGCCCCCAAACATGAAAAAACAAGAGCAATAAGCCCAAACCTTATGGCAACTTTTATGTCAATAAGTTTGTTTTTTATATGAATAAAAATAATAACTAATGCCATAACAGAAAACGATACCAAGTTTATTCCTTGTGCTATCTTTTGATTAAAATTAAAAAATATAGTCAATAATGGAATAAGCAATGTTCCACCACCCATTCCCATACTGCCAAGTAATCCAGAAAAAATACCAACTAATGCCAATAACACATATAACACAAAAAAACTCCTTAAAATTAAATAACCATTCTCACACCAGCAACGAATAAAATAACAATAAATAACCATCTAACAAATGAACTTTTGCATTTTTTTAATGCAAATGCGCCAATAAGCCCACCAATTATACTTCCTGCAGTTACTGCGCCAGCATAAGCAAAATTGAGCCCTTTGTTACTTATTATATATATAATTGAACTTGCGATACTAAGTGGCAACATAATGCTAACCGCTGTCGCATGAGCCTTTTTTGTTTCAAGTTTATATATTCGCTCTAATGTGGGCACACAAATAAGACCACCGCCACCACCAAAAAAGCCATTAATAAAACCTACCGCCACTGCAGATATACTTTTTAATATAAAATTTTTTGCTTTAACATTTTTCTTCATACAAATTATTGTTTGCTTTATTTTGAAAAATATTTGATTTTATTAATAATATGGTATATACTTAAAAAGTTAAATTTACGCGAGGGAGAACCATGACAAATAAACAAAAACATTCATCAAAAATTTTACATGCACTTTTTGCGTTTGCAATCTTTTGCTTTGCATTGGTTGTTGCACCTTTTGCAACTTCTGTTCCAGCATATGCCGAAAGCCAAACCGCAAGTTTTGTAACAAGTAGCACAAATCTTAATTTTTCTTATAACGGCAACACTTCAACCGTTTACACCTCACCTACTGGGTGGGCAAAAGGCTTAGAGGCCAATGCAACAAGTGGTGCCATTAACTTAGAATATTATAACGACACTTTTAATTTAGACTTAGACGACTTGCCTTCAAAAATTCAAGGAACAGACAACTATGTGCTTATGATAAATTCCCGTGGCACAAACGACACAACACCAAAAGCACAGTATTACACTAATTCGTCTGCCTTTGAACTTTCGGCTTATTCTAGTTATAAAATCAAAGTTTACACAAAAGTTACTGCTGAATTGCTTTCTGACTCAACAATGAGCAGTGCAAATGCTTCAATTTATGTTACTGGCTTAGAGTCAGATTTAAAATTTGAAAACATTGACTACAATCAAGCAAACGAATGGACAGCATATACTTTCTACATTACAACAGGCTTTGAAAAAGAAAATGTTAAACTAGAACTTTGGCTTGGCTCAAAACCAAACTATGGCTCAAGCGGAGCAGTCTTCTTTGATAACATTGAAATAACTCAAATCTCTCAAGACGAAATTGATACAACCAAACCTCACACAACTGCAGTCAACTTAGATGAAAGCCGTCTTGTTGATGACGTAAATGCAAATTTTGAAACCAATTCTCTTGCTGACTGGACACGCATTGCCCCAATGGAATCAAACTCATTTGCTGAAATAATTGATTTAACAAACTCAAACACAAGCGATTCTAAAGGAATAACATATGTAGGAACCGACCTTTCGTTAAATAATACAAAAGCACTTGTGCTTTACACCATAGACGACACTCAAACATACTTTGGTTACAAAAGCAAAGACATCGCAGTAAAAATGCATGACATTGTTAAAATTTCAGTTAATGTAAAAGTTGCTGACCTAAACGGATCTGCCTATGTTAACTTAATAGAAAATCCTGTTAAAAACGCATCTGGCACCGAAATCGAATCTATTACTCCTGTAACAAAATCCATAACAATATCTTCAAACCCAAGCAATAATTTCCAAAACGGATATACAACTTGCTCGTTCTATATTAAAGGCAGAAGTTTATATAACACTTCGTTTGCCTTAGAACTTTGCCTCGGTTCAAGTTCTAGCAAAGCAAGCGGTTTAGTTGCATTTGATAACATTAAAATTGAAAAACTTTCCTTTGCAGATTACACATCAATTTCAGCCAATACAAATAATGTTCAAGTTGATTTAGATTCTGACCCTGCTTCTTACTTAATTTCTAACCCAGCATTTAATGTTGTCGAAAAACAAGATAAAACACTAACCTATCCTTTAATTCCTTCAAATTGGACACATAACTGTGAAGACGAAAACGACATCTTCTTTGGCGTAATAAACACAAATTCTTCTGTTTATGAAGCAAACAAGGCAAGTTTTGGCAACTTTGCAAACCCCGGCAATCCAGAGGGTTTTGGCAGTGTAGCAACCGACACAAACAATATTTTGCTAATGCAAAATGTTAACAAAACATATCAAAGCATAACTTCTAGCGATTTTAGCGTTAATAGCAACTCTTATTACAAACTTTCATTCGCTTATAACATTTTAGAAACAAACTCAGAAACAGATATTTTTAATGTTTATGTAAAAGACGAAAATGGCCAAACTCTTTATGTTGATGAAAACATTGCTCGCACAGATGGAGCATGGGCAACTTATTCTTTATATATAAACACAAAAGCATACTCAAACAAATTAAACCTTATTTTAACTCTAGGTCAAAAAGACTCTCCTGCTCGTGGCGTCGTTTATATCGATAATGTAATTCTTGCACAAGATTCTAGCCTAACAGCAGAGGAATATGAAACTCTTGCCAAATCAAACAATGTGTTAGACTTCCAACAAGGCAACTTTAACCTAGTTCAATACGATAAAGAAGGTTTATATACTCCTCTTCGCTATACAGCAAGCGCTGAAAACAGTTCAACTGCATTTGGTGGCATAATTGACGCAGAAGACTCTGCCGATGCATACGAAATTGAAAAATCTCCAAATAACACAAATGCATTGAACTATATAATGATGCTTCAAACATTTGACAATGTAACTTATTCATTAACAGCAAAAGATAGCCTTTCACTCTCTGCAGATTCTTATTATAAGTTCAGCATTGATGTAAAAGTTCAAGGTCAAAACATTTTAAATGCTAATGCAGAAGATTATGACTCAACTTTTGGTGCAATGTTCGCTCTTTCTGGCTTAGATGAAAAAATTGAGGGCATTGTCGCAAGCGATTGGACAACCTACACTATTTATGTTGCTTGCACATCTACAACCGATGTAAAAATTCAATTCGCACTTGCAAGTTTAGATAACAATACAAGCGGTATTGCGTACTTTGATAACTACAACTATGAAGTTATTGACAGTGATACTTATAACCTTGCAAAACTAAATACAACCGACACAAACACTACCCTATTTGTTGATGATACTGACACTGCAGAAGCAGATACCGATTCATCAAATGTAAATTTAGAATATATTTGGTATTTAATTCCAACCTTAATTTTGGCCGTTGCGCTTATCTTGGCTCTTGTTTCTTACTTCTTAAGAAAAATTAGAATCAAAAAATGGGAAAAACGCAAAATTAACGAATACGATCGTGACAAAACAGTTCACCGCGATGTAATTCGCGCAGAAGCCGAAAAACGCAGAGATGAAAGCGTTAAAGAACTTAAAACTCGCGTTGCAGAACTTGAGGCCGAAAAGGCACATATTGAAGAAGTTCACCAAGAACAACTTAAAGCAACTCGTGGTAGGGCTCGCGCACAAGGAATTTCAAAAAATACCGAACGCGAATTCAAACAATATGCAAAACTTCACACAGCAGTTGAAAACCGCATTGCTACACTAAGGAAGCAAATAGACAACATGAACACTGCGGAATACTTGCTTTCTGTTCAACATAAAATAATGATTGAAAAGGCAAAAAAAGACCGTCAAGCAAAAGAAGAAGCATATAAAAAATAAAAGCAAGCGAAAAAAGCAAAATAACAATTAAAAAAAGCCCGTCCTGTGAGATGTTCATCGGACGGGTTTTTATAATGAAATTTAGATAACATTAAATCCTGTCTTTATATATGTTATATGCCCTTTTTACTTTGCTTAAATAGTTTTCTGATTCCGCATAAGGAATGTAATTTAACTTTTTGCCGTCATTAGAATACTCTTTAACGCTTAGCCACTTTAAAACATTGCCCTCGCCAGCGTTATATGCAACTATAGCCAAATCCAAATCATTAAATTTATTTGCCAAATAACTAACATAATATGTTCCCAACATAATATTAAAGTCTGGCTCAAACAGTTTTTTGGGCTCAAATTGTTCATCTAGCGTTTCACATAACCATTGTGCTGTTGATGGCATAAGTTGCATAAGTCCAATGGCTCCTTTTTCACTTTGACTATTTGCATTAAACGAACTTTCACTACATATTATGCTTGCAACAAGAGCACTATCAACACTATATTTTGAAGAATATTGAATAATTTCGTTTTTATATTTTAATGGATAAAAATAAAAGTTAAATAAAAAAATGAAGATAATGCAAACCACCAACACAAGGTAAAACAAATACTTTGTATAGTTCCTCACATTAATCTTCATAAATATATTATATCTTTTTTATGTTGTTTTATACTTACCTTTTAAATTATTTTAATATTTTATAATATATAAATAAAACAAGTATTTTTTTACACAACCTCAACATGTGGTTGCTTAGCAACCAGTTCTTGTTTTAATTTTGTTAAACTTTCGTCATCTTGAATTAATTGTCCAAGTTCGTTGCAACGGTCACAAAGCGCTTGAGAAATTTTTTCACGAGTTTGATATTTTGCCACCATTTCAGAATATAACACAGGTTTATCAATTAAATATATTTTTTTCTTTTTGTTAAAATATGAAACAAAAATTGGCAAATCAATCTCCCCTCGCAAACAAACCTCTGCAAACAAGCAAAAACCTCCATAAAAACCCTCTAACACCTCTTGATATCCGTTGGTTGATTTTTCTGGAAAAATAACAATATTTTCTCCTGCCCTTATGGCACTTATGCTTTCTTTAATAGTTTTAATAAAGCGTGCGTCAGGATAAGTTGAAATTAAGTTCAAACCTTTATAAAACATGTTCGTAAGCGGGCTTGCAAGCAAACAAAACATTCTTGCCCCAAATAGATTCCAGTGCTTTTTTTGATGATAATAAACCTCAGTTTGATATTTATACATCTTTTTAAGCCCTGAATTCATTTCGTGTGAGCCCCAAAACCTTATTGCTTTATTTCCATAAATCTCAAAAGACATTGGCGCGTCCGTTCCCTCGTGATTGCTTAAGACAACACCCCCATTTGTTATTTCTTCTCCTAAACAAATGAACTCCGGCTTTTTGTAGCGAAGTTTCATTATTTGTTTTAAACACCTAAACCACCACTTGCGCGGACTCTTGTTTTTTATTACAACTTCCTTTTTATCTTTTTTTCGCATAAAATCACCTCATTTGATTGTTGTGTGTGCAACTAATAGTATAAAATTTGTTTTTGAACTCTATTTGAATTGCAAAAAAATTGACACTTTATGTTATAATTTGTCACAATTTAAAGTAAGTTCAAAATAAACTTGATATTATGTATTTGTTTAAACACTTATATAGGAGAATTTTATTTATGTTAAATATTCTATTAGCCGAAGATAATTTTGATTTATGCTATTTAATTGTGTCAGAACTTAAAAGAAATAACTATAATGTTGACTATGCTCACGATGGTGAAACCGCTGTAAATTTGTTAGAAACAAAACATTATGACATGTTAATAACCGACATAATGATGCCAAAAGTGGACGGCTTTGAGCTTGTGTCATATGCCCGCACAATTAGCAAAAATATGCCAATTTTAATTATCACAGCAAAAGCAGCACAAGAAGATAAATATAAAGGCTTTAATTTGGGCACTGATGACTATATGGTAAAACCAATCGACATAGATGAACTGATTCTACGCGTTGGTGCACTTTTAAGGCGTGCAAAAATCATAAGCGAGCAAAAACTTGTTGTTGGCGGTGCGGTTTTAGACTATCAAACCAATACAGTTGTCTTAGACGGAGTATGCTCCACCCTGCCACAAAAGGAGTTTCAAATTTTGTTTAAACTGTTGTCATACCCTGATACAATTTTTACAAAAAACCAATTAATGGAAGAGTTTTGGGACATGAACACCGACAGTGGCGAAACTACCATTTATACCCATATTCATCGTTTGCGAGATAGATATCAAAACTGCAAATATTTTGAAATAGTAACATTGCGAAATCTTGGCTATAAGGCGGTTATAAAATGAAAAAACAAAAAAATAGAATACTGCTAAAAACTTCATTGGTTGTATTTATATGTTTGCTAGCAAATTCGTTATTGTTTTTAGGTTTATATATTTTAGATTACGAATTTGGCATTTTTAAAATAGTAACAGAATCACCAATCCTTTCGTTAATTATTCTTTACTTAATTAGTTTAATTTTGGGTTGGATTTTATCCTATTTTGTAGGCAAACGAATATCTAAGCCCTTTCGAGATATTAAAAACGCAATTTCAGAAATATCATGTGGTAATTTTGACATCAATATTGATAAAACCAAAAATAAAGATATTAATGAAATAATCGAGCAATTTAACAACATGGCACAAGAACTAAAAGCAAACGAAACACTTAAATCTGACTTTATTTCAAATGTATCACATGAGTTTAAAACCCCACTGGCAGTAATTAGTTCTTATACAAAAGCATTACAAAAAAACAATTTAAGTCAAGAAATGCAAAATAATTATTTATGTGTTATAGAAAACAATGTTCAAAAATTAAGTGGTATGTCAGAAAAAATATTGTCGCTGTCAAAACTAGAAAACCAGCAGGTTGCTTTAACTAAAGAGCATTATTCATTAGACGAACAAATTAGACAATGTATTGTTAGCATGCAACCCGAATGGCAAAAAAAACAAATCGAATTTGATCTCGATTTGCAAGAAATATCTTTTTTTGGCTCTAAGCAATTAATGGAACAAGTGTGGCAAAATTTAATTCAAAATGCAATAAAATTTTCTAACAGCAATTCAACAATAACAATTAGTTTGCAAAAAACCGAAAAGCATATAATTGTAAATATAACCGATACAGGCATTGGCATGAGCGAAGAAACATGTAAACACGCGTTTGATAAGTTTTTTCAAGGCGACACTTCACATTCGCAATCAGGCAATGGCCTTGGCTTGGCGCTTGTTAAACAAATTTTAACTTTACATGACTCTACAATTAGCGTAACCAGTGAACTAAATCATGGCTCAACATTTACCATTGTATTATAAAGAAAACACTCATTTCTTTCGTGTTATTCTTGCATCCTTAAAGAAAAGTTTTGCTTATTTTTCTGTGTTAGCCTCAACAACTTGAACAAAATTTCTTACATCTCGTTGCATAAAATCGTGTGGACATTCAATAATGTTTCCAACTTGGTAGCAATAACTCGACAAACGATTTTTGGTTGTGAACACTGTAACACTATAAGGCTCTCGTCTGGAAATATAATTGTTAATTGCTTGTTGCAAATAAGCACTTTTGCAATCATATAAAAATATATTTAATTCAATTTTGCCAAGTTTTCTTGCCAAATTAGTTATATCATGTGGCATTGGACAAGTAGGATGAAATTTAGCAAAGTCAGCCCAATTATTGTCAATAATAGCATTAATGCCATTTCTTAAAGCAACCATTGAGTCAGTTTCCCTACCATTAATTTCCCAAAGTAAAACATACATAATTTTTGCGCATAAAAAATCACGCACAAGCAACTTTCTTCGTATGTCATCTTCACAATGCTCTAGCGTTTTTAAAATTAAATCCTCTGTCCCTTTATTTATAATAATATTGCAAACCTTAATCCCATCGCGAGGCACACCCAATAATTTTGATGCTTCAGCCATAAATTCTGGCATACAATTTTCAAAAACAAAATTATCTCTTGTTACCCCGCTGGTTAAATAATAATTCTTAAAATGTTCTCCAATAATAATCTTTTTCATAGAATTAATGTAACATATAATTTGTCATTTGTGAATACCCATTTTTAGTAAAATATGTGAATAATTAAATAATTTTGTAATTCATTCATATTCCCACATTATGCAAAATTTAAAAAAACTTTTTAAGGCAATTTTTTTGCCACTAAAAAGTTTTCATCAAATAATAATCTTAAATTTAATTTAATATCCATAATGCAATATTCAAAGTTGTTGCAATACACAGCCAAATAGGATAAACCGAAATAATAAGCCCATTCATTGCGTCTTCTTTGCAAATTTCTAAATATAACCTTATTCCAAATAATGCATTAATAATTATAATTACATTTCCCCAAAATAATTGATTTAATGTAAAGAATACCAAACACCAAACAATGTTAAGTACACCGTTAATTATAAGCAAAATAATATTTTCCTTTGTAAATGGACGCCTGTTTTGCCATTTTATTAAAACAAAAGTAAATAACAAATAAATTACTGTCCAAACTATTGGTATAATAAATGAAGGAATCCATTCTTTAGGTTTAATAAGCCCCTCAAACCATACCATTCCAAGTTGCGTAAATAATGTTCCTAGCCCAGCAACTAATATAATTGAACCAATAATAATAAAAATATTCTTTTTCATGATGTTATTTTATGTTTTAAAATAAAAAGTATGCATAAATAACATGTCGAATATTTTTATTCATAACATTAATATTTTTTTAAGTTAATTTATTTAATATAATATTTTTAAAAATTAGTTTAGTTTATTATTTATTTTTTGATTTTCTAAAAGAATAAAATATATAATAAACCACCGCAGAGGCTATTGTAATTGCCAAAAGATACAATAACATATTTGGCAACCAACCAAGTTTTTCCCAAAACATAGAAAAAACAGCAAGCGGACTTTGAACATATGGAGAAATATAAAACATATTTAAGCCCGGTTTGTTAAGCGTAATGTTAATAATTTGCGCAACACCAGCCAAAACAATAAATGTTGCAATCGCTTTTAAATAGCCCTTTTTTGTGTTGCATACTCTCTTAGAAAAATAAAGATATAAGCCAAGAAAAATTAATAGCATGTGCCAAATATAAGCATGTAAAGTTAAAAACAGCCATGGGTGATTAAGTCCACTGGGCTCTAAAAAAGCAATAAAACCACCAAACATGTTTATTGAGAACATAAATTCAAATAAACACTCCCTAAACTTACATTCTGGCAAAAATAAAGATATAAGGCATAAATACATAGGAACCGAGCAAAGTTGAAACGGAAAAATCCACCATTGATATGTTTCATTCCCAATAATATAATAGTAAAATAATTGTTTTAAAACTTCTGCAATAATTAAAAATGCTCCAACAAATCCTAACACAATTTTGTTTTGCTTTTCGTTAGTTTTTCTTAAAAGCCAAGCAATTAATATGGAAACAGCCAAGCCCACTATAAAAAATATTAAATGGAATGCCCCATAACTTTGAGGCTTGTCCATTGGTATTGCAAGTGCTTCAAAAAAACTTTTCATAAAATAACCTCTTTTATATTATCAATAATTACAATTATCTTGCTTTTTTCTTTCATTAATCATGACAAGCAAAAATCATTTTATTGATAATATTCTTTTTCTCTTCTTTTTTACTACATTAACACAATCATAGTTTTTTTGCAAAATAAAATTCATATGTAATTGTCTTCGAAGAAACAACTTTGCATAAGATTGACGACCAAGTTAAGCAAAACGCAACCCTTGCGTATGGTCGATAAACGAAAAATTGTGCCCGCTAAGGGTTGCCTTTTGTAAAATGTACTTCAAAGAATTGCAAAACATATAAACTCAAACAAATCCTGATTTGTTGAAATGGAAAAATCACACGCATTAAGGCTGTAATTTTTTATATATAAAAAATCACGCCCGCCAGCGTGATGATTTTTCTATGGTGCGGACAAGAGGACTTGAACCCCCACTCTTGCGAACCAGATCCTAAGTCTGGCGCGTCTACCAGTTCCGCCATGTCCGCATGATTAAACAAATAATTAACAAATTTAATATACAAAAACTGCCAATCATTTATTTAAAAAAAACATCTGCCAACCATTAAAAGATTTGGCAAATGCCTTGGTGGCTCACCCGGGGCTCGAACCCGGGACCCCTTGATTAAAAGTCAAGTGCTCTACCGACTGAGCTAGTGAACCACACAATGTTTGCCGTTGTTTTAAACGACTTAAGTATATTATCACATTATATCTACAAAGTCAACAGTATTTGCAAAATATCATCAAAAAATTTGCTAATATTCGCTTTCTTATTATCTATTTAATTCATAACCCAATTCCCTAACACTAAATAACTTTACAAGATTAACAAGAATGATATATAATATCTCATGAAAAATAACTTGTGTTTTTGTGTTATTTAATTATTGTTTGCTAGTTATTATGTAAATATTACATATCAAAACTTGCAAATATAGGAGGGTTTATGCAATCTAATACATCAAAAAAATCTAATACCTTTGTTGCTCTTTTAATGTGCATGCTTGCATGCCTTGCTGGTGCTCTTTTGTTTGGACTAATTTACCATATGGGCTATTATATTTATTATGTAACTGCCCTTGAAATAGTTTTTGGAGTTTTAGCATTTTTAAAATTTAAAAAAACAACATCAAAAGGAGCCATTGCTTTCTCTATTATTTTGTCAACAGTATTTGTTGTTCTGTTCAATTTTGCTGCAATACTAGTCGTAGATTCTATTCAACTTGCACAATCATATAATGTAACCTTTAATGAGGCACTTCAAGCATGGTTAGAAAGTTGGAAAACTGAACCAGAAGTAACTGCCTACTTTAATCAACGCACAATAGAGATTGTTGCAATGGCATTAGTTGGTTGTGTTGTTGCAATCTTTATAGTAATTGGCAAAGTAAGAAAAAACAAAAAGCAAAGCGATGCTTTAAGTGTACAGGAAATACATTCAACACAATATGTAAACGAAGATAATAACGACTTAGGTTTGATTCAAAAACAACAAACCTCAGCGCCTATTGCAAGTAACAATGTTAAAGACTTTAATAATATCGAAACCACACCTTCACCTAATGCTCAACAAATTTTCTTCGAATATTACAGCCAATGCAAAGTTTTAGTTCAAGGTTATTTGGTTAATAAAGATATGACTTCATTTAAAGCAAGCATTAATACATTAAAACAAAAGGCCGATCAACTTGATGCACCAACAAAACAACAAATTGATGTTATTATAAATAATGAACTTTTAAGACCAAATATTTCAAGTTTAGAAATAAAATCCTTAGAAGTTTTAAATAGAATGTTTTAACCATTTAACAATAAGAAAACACTCATTTCATTCGTGTTGTTCTTGCATTCTTAAAAAAAGCGACTATTTAACAATAGCCGCTTTTTTAATTTATAAACTAGTCTTCGTCTTTTGGAATAAAGATGTCTTTTATTTCACTTAAATTTTCTTCTTCGTTAAATTCAGGAGGAATATCTCCAAACGCATTGTCATCAACCACTCTAACACGGTTTTCTTCCTCTTGTTTGACATATGCTCGTTTATCTTTGTCAACAAACGTTGTATATTCGCCAATCCAACGAAGTTTAATGTCTTTCAACTCACCATTTCTATGTTTTGCAATCGAGAGCGTGCAAATTCCGGGCTCATCTTCATTAACAACATCGTGATACATGTCTGGCTTGTAAATAAACAAAACAATGTCAGCGTCTTGTTCAATAGAGCCAGATTCTCTTAAATCGGAAAGTTGAGGCTTGTGGTCGCCTTTTCTTTGCTCAACCGCGCGCGAAAGTTGTGAAAGAACCAATATTGGCACATTAAGTTCTCTTGCTGCAATTTTTAAATAACGAGTCATTTCAGACACTTCGTTTTGACGACTTTCCACCTTGCTCTTGCCAGACGACATCAACTGCAAATAGTCAATCATAACAAGGTCCAAACCATATTCTCGCTTAAGCCTTCTGCACTTAGAAAGAATAGACATTGGCGTGTTCATTGATGAATCGTCAATATATATGCCCGCTTCAGAAAGTTGCTTGTTCGCCGTCCATAAACTCTTCCACTCTTCAACCGACAAATCGCCTTTTAAAGCCTTTGCCATGCTAACTGAAGCAACCGAGCAAATAGAACGCTGAGCGATTTGAGTTCGTGGCATTTCAAGGCTAAAAATTGCACACTTCTTTTTTTCTTTAACAGCAGCATTAGTAACAATGTTCATGGCAAAACTTGTTTTGCCCACGCCAGGACGAGCAGCAAGCAAAATAAGGTCGGAATTTTGTAATCCATTGGTCACTGCGTCAAAATCTTTAAATCCTGTTGCAATGCCTTTAATACCATCTTTGTTTTTGCTTAAATTGTCAAATTTTTTAATAACATCAGACAAAGCCCCGCCAATATGCACAAGCGAACTTGTTTCTTCTTCTTTGCCAATTTCAAATATTGCTTGCTCGGCAAAGTCAATGGCTTCATCTTTGTCTCCAGCATCATAAGTATTTTCAATTACTCTTTGGCTAGCCGAAATAATTTTACGCAAAACAGAATCACGCTTAACAATTTCAACATAAACCTTAAAATTGGCTGCACTAGGAAGTACATTTGTTAAGTTTGTAATATACTCTAACCCACCAACCGAAGAAAGCAGGTTTCCGTTGTCGAGTTCGTCAGTTAATGTAACATAATCAATGGGTTGATTGCGCGAAAAAATGGCATACATGGCGCTAAAAATCTCTTGATGCGATTCTAAATAAAAATCATCATTGTTAAGAGTATTCATAATTGAATTTGCTGCATCGTCATCAATTAAACATGCACCCAAAACCGATTGCTCTGCCTCTATGCTGTGAGGCATCATTTTTGCTTTTGCCTTTTTTGGTTCCATTTTTTATCCTCTTTTAATCTTTAAATGGGTCAAACTTGCCCGAATTTTTTTGTTCTTGCTTCTTTTTTTCTGCTAATTTTGCATTAATTAAAAAGCAAACCAAAACCACCGCTCCGCCAACTACAACTGTTGCAATAAGCGAAAGCCAATAAGGAGCATTTGCAATATTTAAAAGCACCCCAACAATCAACATAAAAGGTAAGGCGATTAATAAATAAATCATGCCTCTTTTAAGTGTTTTTTTAAAATCAAATGGAGTATAATTGTTCATATTTTAACCTTTTATATGCACAGTTTAGCAAATAAAATCATTTTTTCAAAGCAAAATATTAGTCAACCGAAATTTCGCCTCTTAAAAGTTTGCCTCTTTCACGCATGCGAACAGTATGGTCTAATATTTTTTTGCGCATACGAATAGATTTTGGCGTAACTTCTAAATACTCATCAGGCGCTAAAAACTCAATGCAGTCTTCCAAACTCATAACTTTTATTGGTACTAATCTAAGTGCCTCATCAGAGCCAGATGAACGGCAGTTAGAAAGGTGTTTGGTTTTGCAAACATTAACAACCAAATCTTCGCCCTTAGGGTTTTGCCCAACAACCATTCCGCCGTAAACAGGAACGCCTGCACCAATAAATAAATCTCCGCGCTCTTGTGCATTAAACAAGCCATAAACAACGGCTTCGCCGTTTTCAAAAGCAATTAATGAGCCAAATTCTCTTGTTTCAATTTCGCCTTTATATGGCTCATAACCATAGAACACCGAGCCCATTATGCCTTCGCCTTTTGTATCTGTTAAAAGTTCACTCTTAAAGCCAAAAAGCCCACGCTCTGGCACATAAAACTCCAATTTCATACGACTGCCTTTAGGTGTCATAGAAATAAGTTCGCCCTTGCGCACACCCATTTTGTTCATAATTGTTCCAACCGAGTCAGCAGGCACATCAACAGTAAGAATATCAATCGGTTCACATTTTTTTCCGTCTATTTCTTTAAACCTAACGCGAGGGTTGCTAACTTGAAACTCATAACCATCTCTGCGCATGTTTTCAATTAAAATGCTTAAGTGCATTTCGCCTCTGCCACAAACAGTAAATGCCTCACTGGTTTGAGTGTCACTAACTTTTAAAGAAAGGTCTTTTACTGCCTCTTTATATAATCTGTCACGCAAGTGCCTGCTTGTAACAAATTTGCCCTCTTTGCCAGCAAAAGGAGAATCGTTAACCAAAAATGTCATTTCAACACTTGGATCGGCAATTTTAACAAACTCAAGCGGTTCAACCCTTTCTGGTGCACAAATAGTGTCGCCAATCATGGTGTCATCAATGCCTGCAATGCAACAAATATCACCCACGCTAACTTCTTTTGCAGGCACACGCTTTAACCCCTCAAAAGTGAATAATTGCACAATCTTGCCTTTAACTTTCTTGCCTTCATCATGATAATTGCAAACAATAATATTGTCATTAACACTAAATTTGCCACTTTCTACTTTGCCAATAGCAAGCCTGCCAACATAGTCATTTTGCTCCGCAGAAGAAATTAACATTCTTGCAGGAGCGTTTTCTTCTCCGCTTGGTGCAGGAATATGGCTTAAAATTGTATCAAACAACGGAATAAAATCTTTGCCTTGTTCATTTGGATTTAAAGACGAAATTCCCATTCTTGCAGACGCATAAACAAAAGGGCTTTCTAACTGCTCGTCATTGGCATCTAAATCCATTAAAAGTTCTAAAACCTCATCTTGAACTTCTGCAAGGCGAGCGTCTGGCTTGTCAATTTTGTTTACAACAACAATAACCTTTAAACCTAGTGAAAGCGCCTTTTCAAGCACAAAGCGGGTTTGTGGCATGGTTCCTTCATAAGCGTCAACAACTAACAAAACACCTTCAACCATCTTTAAAACACGCTCAACTTCTCCACCAAAGTCTGCGTGCCCCGGAGTGTCAATAATGTTAATTTTTACACCGTTATATTCGCAACTTGTGTTTTTGCTTAAAATGGTAATGCCTCTTTCTTTTTCAAGAGCATTCGAGTCCATAACCCTGTCTTCTACCACTTGATTTTCTCTAAACACATTGCCCTGCTTTAACATTTCGTTTACAAGACTTGTTTTGCCATGGTCAACATGGGCAATGATTGCTATATTTCTAATTTTTTCGTTCTTCATAATTTACCTTCTTTTTTAAACAACTCATTTTAACATAACCATATATATAATTTCAAGTGCAAAGTTAGCATATATGTCAAAACTTTAAAATTATTTCTTGCAAAGAAGAAAAACTGCTTGTTTAAAAGGCAATTTTTTATATTAATCGTGTTGTTTGTGTGTCCTAAAAGAAAACACTCATTTTATTCGCGTTATTCTTGCATTATTAAAGCAAAAAGTGAAGCACATCAACATGCTTCACTTTGCCTTTTTCATTAATCAAATTTTTACTAAATTTTAAACTACACCGCAAAGTTGATTTGGAAAGCAGGGCGCGCGCCGTACGAACGGTTCACACCGCTGATGAACACAATGCCATTGTCGCCGACACACCACGCATAGTCGCCGTCGTCAGCGAGAGGAGAGCGGAGCCGCCAAGAGCCATTTACCCCTTGGCGGAATGTTTGTGTAATTAAATCTGCTTCTGTTGGATAATCTTCATAGCCAACTTCTTTGCCTAGCAAAAGGTCAAGTTCGCTTCCGCTTAAAAGCCAAAGTGTATCGCTTGCATTAGCGTTTTCTTTAAGTGTTGATGGTATGTTTGCGTATGTTACTCCGTTTGTATCTGTTTCATACAAATTTTCTGCTGTTCTTGGTGATATTTTGTTATACATATATCCACCAATGCCATATTCGGTTAACAAGTTCACTTTTTCTGCATTTGGTGTGTATACATATGTTTCATCGTTATAATCATATCCCTTTGAAACTTCGGTGTCTTTTGTACTTTTTAAAAACTGACGAATATTACTTGCCAAGTAGTTATTTGCTGATAATGCTGTATAGGTATTATCATTATAGTCATTATCGTTATAGTTATTGTTATATGATACACCTGCATCGTATGTATATTTTGTTGATGTACCCTTTAATGTTACATTACCAACATCTAATATTTTTTCTGAAATGAAGTAATATTGTGCGGTTGTGTCGATTGCTGTTTTTGCATCAACATGTGTCCATGTTGTTCCATTTGTTGATTTTGCAAATGGTATCCATTTTACTGGTGTTACCACATTGTTTACTACATTACTGCCCATTACTATGTAATGACCATCTGTTGTATCGCCTTTTACCATGGTGTATTTTTCAAAGTTTAATGTAAAGGTTATTGCTCTTAATGCAAAATCTGCTGTGTCTTCATCCAATGTCATAGTTATTTTCATTGTTTGTGAGGCAGTTGCTGAGTCTTTTTCGCCTAGTTGCATTATTGCATTTTCGGTGTCAAAATTTACCCCAGTTTGATTTGTTGGCAATGTTAATGTTGCCTCTATTGCATAGGCTGATGTGTTTGTTACTGTTAATGTAATTACAATAGGTTCTACACTGCCGTCTGCTGACGCCATGTCACTAAAGTAGCGGTCGCCAAGTGGCAAGCCATTGGCGTCACCAAAGGCTACTGCCGTGCCATTGTTAAGTGGCTCTGCTGAGGTTTCTGGTTGACCATCGGCAGTGTTTGCATGCCCAACAATAGTGCCTGACACTGTGCCTTCACAACCATGGGCTTTAAAGGCAACTTTACCGCCAACAGTCAGGCTTGCGTTTGTTGCTGCATAAACACCAATAGCCACTGCGCATACGCACAAGCAGATGGTTACTATGTTTAACCACAAACTAAATTTCTTTTTCATGTTTTTTTCTCCCTTTATTTTTAGTTAATAGTGAATAGGTAATAGTGAATAGTTATGGACTTTTCACTCTTCACTTTTACTTTTTCACTTTTCAATTAAAGTGTACCCCCCCCCCGCGAAGTTGTCAAACAATTTTTAATAATTGCAAAAACTTTTTTGCTTGACCATATTTTGGCTTGTATTTTTTATGGGCATAATTGGTTTTGTGTGCAAAATTTTATGTAGTCCTAAATTTGTTTAATATACTCATTTTGAGTATATATTTTAATATTATACAATTTCCATTTTCTGGTCAAATAATTATGACATATTTTCATGTTATTTTTTATATCAAACATAAAATAATGTTGCTCATTAAGCAATTTTTCATCTAACGAAAAAATACTAATTTATTTGTTTTATTTTTGAAGCTTAAAAAAAGCGCCAACAATTTGACGCTTTTAAGTAATTTTTAATCAATAAACAATTCCATAAAATTATTGATATTTGTTGATAAAATTCAACAACAAAAAATAATTATTTTTAAATAACTTTTTCTTTTTTTAATTTTTTAGTATATTTTTTTATTCTGTTACGCAAGAAAGTAACCATTAATTTTCTAAATGCTTTTTTGCCAAAGAATTTGTAAACACCAGTTACAAAGGCATTTTCTTTTTTGTTTTTAGCGCTGAGCCAAGAGCCCCTAAAATGGTGAATAGCATGAGAATTTTCTGTTGTAACAATCTCGCCAGAAACAAAATCTTTTGTGCAAAAATAATCAAAAGGATAATAAACAATTTCTTCATCATCTTCGGTTTTTATAACCTGAAGCGTATTGTTTAATTTAATGTTATATTTTGCTTTGGTCATTACGGTAATTGTTATAACATTTGTAGTAATATCAGGCTTTCCGTTCTTTAAATAAAAACTTCGGTTGTTGTAATATGAAAGTAAATATTCAATATATTTGCACCCTTTTTTTGCCCCAAATACAGCGGTTGGAATCATGACATCGTTTTCAAATCCCGAAAAACAATCATGGTCTAAATATTCATCTAAACTTTTGGTTAGTTCAACATCTGAATCTAAATAAATTCCACCTTCGCGGTGCAAAATTGCAAGACGCATATAATCTGTTACAAATGCATACTTTTTGGCTTCATATGCTTCTTTTATGTATTGATTTTCATTCATGTCAAAGTTGGATTCGTTCCACTCAATAATTTCATAGTCTGGGCAGGCTTTTCTC
>JAFUKB010000029.1 GCA_017467895.1 Clostridia bacterium | reverse complement strand
GATGTTAAAATTTAAGCAAGTTAAATTTTAAGTTGCCAAACGCAACTACCACGATAAATCGTGGCATCACAGTTTGAATAACCATCAGTTTTGCTTGCAAATGCCTGTCGGCGCTTGCAGACAAAACTTCCGATAATATAATAACTAATAATTACAATAAAAAATGCAAGAACTTTTTTCTATAAAAATTAGAAAATAAATTCCTGCATATCTAGTTATTTAATTGCAGTATATTCTACCATAAAGTGTATTCTACTACACATTATTTAATTTAAACTCAACTTTGCTTTGTAGACTATCATGGAATAGTGATTTGGAAAGCCGGACGCACGCCGTACGCGCCGTACGCAACGCGGGGGTTAACACCCGCACTCACAGGGTCAACGCCCCTTACGTTGCCGGCAGAGGACGCGTGGGGAGAACGCAACCACCAGTCAGCGGCGGATGTACCCCCGTCCGCAGTGGCACTACCGTAGCCGTAGTTGTTTCTTACCCAGTTTACTTCGCTGTTTGTATCGCCTCGTGTTGAGTTTGTTGTATAACTTAACAGCCACAATGAGTCTTTTTCTGTTCCGCAGTTGTATGTTGTTGTCATTTTTGTACCAACTTCATATAGGTCACTTAGGTTGCGTGGGGTTATATAGTTATATGCTTCGCTTTCCACTATGTTATACCCCAAACTTGTTAGTGTTGCCTTTGTTGAGCCTGGTGTTGCAACCTTATTTGAATATGTACTTGTTGTATATGCTTCTTGATTATTTAAGAACTTTCTTACGTTACTTATTGCATAATCTTGTGCTTGATAGTCTGTTCCAGTCACTTTGGCTGTTGACGAATCTACATATGTATAATCCCCTTGGAATGGTATTCCACCTTCAGATCTAGAAGTTGTACTTGTTGCTCTTAAGATTAATTCGGATATAAAGTAATAGGTTTCATTTGGTTGTGGCTCGTTTGTTTTATTAAAGAAATCGTATGAGCCATTATCTTGCTCTTTTGCAAAACTTATCCATCTTAGTGGCTCATTATTATCAAACGGGTTCACTCCCATCTCGATGTAATAATAGTTGTTTGTTGAGTCGTATTTTACTAGTTGTGGAACATACTCCTCAAATGTTATACCCTCCCAATCAAATGCAACTTTTTGTGTTAATTCTGTTTTGTCGGTTAAACGAAGAGCAAACATAATTGTTTTTTGCGTGTTTTTGGCTATTTTGCCCTCATATGGAAACGAGGTGTATTCTGCATTATCATCTGCGTCTAGCATTGTTATTGCACTTGTGTTGCCTAGTGTTGGTGCCGGAACAGTCATTTTTATCCTATGTTCGCTTAAATTTGTTATGGTTATTTGAAAAATAATGTCATATGTTTTTACTGTTGCCATTTTGGTTTCTGGGTCAACATAGGCGCCATGATAAAAATACATGTCGCCTAGTGATATGGTAGAGGTTGTTGTACTCTCTCCGCCCATTATTGTTGTGCCCAGAGTTTTATCATACAGTCTTGCAGAGGTGCCATCGGCGTCCATTTCTGACAGGTTATATATTGTGCCAGAAACGCCTACTACGCAGTCGTGTATATTAAAGCCTAAGTTTCCCGTTATGTTTAGGTTTGCACTTATGGCAGAGTAAACTCCAAATGCCATTACGCCTAGGCACAACATTAGGGTTGTTATTGAAATCCATATACTCTTTTTCATGGTTTACTTCCTTTTTTCTTTTTCTCTTTAGTGTACCCCCCCCCGCGCCGTTGTCAACTTATTTTGGCGTTTTTTGCAAACTTTTTTACTTTGTCCAAATTTTTCATTAATTTTAAACGCAAAATAGGTGTAAGGAACGGCCTCATTTCAAGCACGAATTTTTTTAGCAATAGCGAGTTTTTAATATAAAAAAAATACGCCATGCATATGCAAAGCGTATTTTTAAATAATTTAATATTATCGGAAGTTTTGTCTGAATGCATGCAAAGCATATATTCAAGCAAAACTGATGGTTATTCAAACTCGCAAGGTGCGAGCAGAGCGAGCGAGTTGCGACAGCAACTCAAAAATTTTGAGTAAACAAAATTTTACTTCCGATAGTTTATATTAAAAGTATTTTTACATGCAAGCGACAACAATTTAGCCAACTGTGAACAGTTCTTTAATTTTTCCGGATTTTTTATCTGCCATTAATGCCTGCATTATGCCATCTTGAGAGATTTTAACCGCAACGCCATATTTTGCCAGTGTGCTTGTTGCAGCAAGCCTACCACCGCCACTACTGCCCGCCTCAATACGCACTATTGCACCACAAGCAACAACTGTGCCATCATGGTCTACAATGGTTGCACCATCAATGCTTGCTAGTTCCTCACGCAGTTTTCGGCTAAGTTCATGGAACTTTCTTCCAGCAATAACCTTTTTTAGTGCGCTGGTTTTACTCTTTTCATATTTTTCAACGTATTCTTCATATGTTAAAGTTGAATAATCTATACCCAAAGCATTTTTAGAGCGTTTTTTGGGTAATTCTGCAAGTTGTTGGCGTTTCATTTCGAAGTGTTTTTCGCTAATTATATCATCTAAATCAATATGAGTAAGGGCTTGCTCTGTTTGTGCTTTATTCAAATATGCCAAACAACTTCCAGTGCCTGCAAACGAAACATCAAGCGCAGTAAAATAAATTGATTTTCGAATTTCTTTTATAGATTGCGAACTTCTATTTGAAAGAAGTGAAATAATTTCTTCATGACAATAACTATTCCACACTCCGCGTTTTTTTGAATATATCATACAGCGATTCTTAAACAGCAAAATATCGCCATTTGCGTCCAAAACAACGCCAATGCGCCCAGAATCACAATATCTTGCAAAACTTGAATAATCATAAGAGCAAATAGTTGGTCTGAATCGCATTCGCTCTAACGAAATATGACCTAGCAAATAGCCATCTTTATCAAACTCAACGCACGACTGAATGCCATTTGATAGCACAGCAAAAAAATCATATTTAAACATTTCATGATAATGTGTATTTTTTGTTTTTTGCGAAGCCTCATTTGTTTCGTTAATTATTATACCAAAATCAATGCGCTTACCCTCATATGTTCGGCTTGAATACGAATCTAACATTGTTACTATATTTAGCAAAGTATCGCTAGCCGTTTCGCTAACCGCTTCACAAATGGCTTTTTCAATGGCGGTCATGTTAAGCCTATGCAAATAACTTTTGTCGGGCAACAACAATCCCAAATTTGCAATGTTGCCAAGTTCAGCAATAATAGATTTTAAAAGAGCAACATCATTACCCTTAAATGCAATGCTTCGTTTTAAAACAATACGATATTCATCATTTTTATTTGGTTTAATTAAAACTGTTCCGCCTGTGCCCAAAGCAACTTCGCTATCACGAGAATTACTTTCAACCTCGCCAACAATGCTTGAACCAGTAAACAATGGAATTATTATGTTATCAACATATTTTAAAAATGTTTCTTTTTCCATAATTAATTCCTCCAACATTAAAATTAATTTAGTAAATATATTTTTAATAAAAAAATACATTTATCTTATAAAACAATATTAATTATCCTAATTTAATTTTATTCTAAAATAAAAAATATTTTTTTGCAACATGTTTATAATTTTTTTTGCAAATTATGTCAAAATTCGTCGTTTTGTTTCATATATTACCACAAGGCAATTAAAAGGAAACAAAAAATGATTATAGAAAACTTTATTATTTTCATGAATAAAATATTGCTCTTTTCTTCATTTATAAACAATGCCCAAGGATTTCCCCAGCCACTAACAGAAAAAGAAGAAAAAGAATATTTTGAAAAATTTAAAAATGGTGACAAAGAAGCAAAAGACAAATTAATAAATCACAACTTAAGATTAGTTGCTCACATAGTTAAAAAATATGCAGGAACTAGTGAGGCAGACGACTTAATTTCAGTTGGCACCATTGGCTTAATTAAGGCAATTAACAGTTATGAATATGGCAAGGGCACACAACTTTCTACATATGCTGCGCGTTGCATTGAGAATGAAATTTTAATGTTACTAAGGGTTTCTAAAAAGCACAAAAATGTTATGTCCTTAGATGAAAGTTTAGGCGAAGACAAAGACGGAAACGACATTGAACTTTGCGACATTATCCCATCTGACGAAGAAGACATATTGACAACAGTAGAAAATAATGTAATAACTTCAAAAATTAACAGAATAATAAACACAAAATTAGACGCGCGTGAGGCGGAAATTATCAAACTGAGATACGGAATTGAATCACAAAGTGCACTAACACAGCGCGAAGTGGCATTAAAACTTGGAATATCTCGCTCATATATTTCTCGACTTGAAACAAAGGCCATAGATATAATTAAAAAAGAGGTTGGCAAAGACAATTTTTTTAATGATTAAATTTATCTTGCACAACAATAAACTAAACACTTAGACTATTAAATTTTATTATATTAATATAATCAAAACCTCACATTGCATAACTTATTATTGCGTTGTTAAATAAAAAAACAGCCCTGTTAAGGGTTGTATTTTTGTTTAAACATCATCTCGTTTTTTTAGCAAACTATCTATTAAAATTGCCTTAAGTTCTGGTGAAAGTTCTTGAATTTGCTGTGCTACAGTCTTATTATTTTTTCCTTTTAAATCAAACTGGTCAGCAAACATTTTGTCAAAATCCATATTTTCTGATGGCGCTAATGGTTCAGTAGTTTTTTCTATATTTTTATTAACAACTATATCGTCCATATATAATTTTTTGCCATCATCGTTAACAAGAGTATTATTTTCATCATTTAGTTCAGGAGCAGAAAACAACGATTGCAATGATTCATCTCTTTCTTCCTCGCTATATTGATTTCTTAATGGAATAAAGTCATCAACATTAACCTGAGGTTTTTTTTCTTCTTTTTTTTGAGATTCTTTTTTTTGTGGCTTTTTAAATATATTTTTTAACTTATTTTTTATGTTATCAAAATATATTACACACAATACTATAAGGAAGGCAACAACTGCCACTAATATAATTATATACAACACAATTATTGCCCTCCTATTTTAAATTAAAGTTTGCCGTTTGGATCTTGGTCAGAATTTGTGTCTCCTGCTATGGCTTTACGCATGCTTGTATCTGCATTCAAGTTTTGAATTTTATAGTAATCCATAACGCCAAGTTTGCCTTCTTTTATTGCTTCTGCCATTGCTTTTGGCACTTCTGCTTCTGCAGCAAGCAAAACTGCTTGCATTTGTTGAGTTTTTGCTTTCATTTCTTGCTCATGTGCTTCTGCCATTGCTCTACGCTCTTCTGCTTCTGCCTGGGCAACAATTTTGCGTGCTTCTGCCTCGCGCTTTTTAAGTTCAGCACCAATGTTTTGACCAACATCGATATCTGCAATATCGATTGATAAAATTTTATAACTTGTGCCAATATCAAGACCCTTATCTATAACTTTTTGAGAAATAAAGTCTGGGTTTTCAAGCACTTCGCCGTGGGTTTCGGCAGAACCAACTGTTGTAACAATGCCCTCACCAACACGGGCTAAGATTGTTTCGTCTCCAGCACCACCAACAAATTTAGCAATGTTTGCTCGAACTGTGATTCTCACTTTAACTTTAAGTTCAATACAGTCTTTTGCGACTGCAGAAATAAAATCGGTTGTAATAACTTTTGGTGTTACTGATTGCCTTACTGCTTGGTCAACATCACGACCGGCAAGGTCGATTGCTTTTGCTTCTTCAATACCCAAGTCAATTTTTGCACTATGTGCAGCAATTAAAGCATTAATAACTTTGCGAACATCGCCACCTGCCAAATGGTGTGTTTCTAATGATGCAATATCAACAGAAATACCTGCCTTGCGAGCCATAATATATGCGTCTACAACAATTGCAACTGGAATACGGCGCATTTTCATACCAATAAGCCTTGACATTGAAACATGCGAACCTGAAACCAAAGCAATAAACCATGTTTTTATAGGCACAAGAATAAATAGCAATATGAGTGAAACTGCCAAAATGCCGGCAACAACAATTAAAACAATGTTTAATGTACTCATTAACAAAAGTCCATTCATATATAATCCTCCAAAATTTTTATTTAATAAGATAATTTATCAATCATTATGCGAGCATCTTCAATGGCAACAACTTTAATTACATCGCCTTTTGGAATAACAGCGCCAACAGATTGAGCCTCATATGTTTCCTGACCAATTCTTATTTTGCCAACAGGCCTGCATTCTGTTACAGTTAAGCCCTCTTTGCCAACCAATGATTTAAGTTCTTCAGTTGCTTTTTCGCGATAGTCTTTAGGAAGAGCTGTTTCATTTTCAACAATAGCAGTTTTTGCAAGCAACCCATACTTTGCCGAACGGATAAAAATTAGGAATATTAAAATAACTACCAATATTATTATGAGAACTAACAATAGCACCTGAAGCGCAGAGCCGGAAAACACGGCATGAACCACAACGCCTGCTATTTCACACAAAATACCCATTGTACCAAAAAAACCAAACCCCGGAATAACAGCCTCAATTATGCAAAAGATTACCCCCAAAGATAAAAGCAAAATAACTATCCAATGCATTTGTGTAAACAAATTGCAAAATTCTGTCCATAAGTTTGCAAGCAACATAATATATTATCCCCCTTAAACAAATTCATTGTATCATATTGTTTAACAAATTGCAATATGCAAAACTTGCTTTTTGTTGAAATGTTAAGAAATTTACGCCAAGCAACAAAATTTTGTTGACAATTTATTTAAAAAGGAATATCATTTTTTTAGTGTGATGAAAAAGGTGGCGACTTTGGAGCACGCAAAAGAAATTTTGCCGTTTGATGCTTTTTCGTTAAAAGCAATTAAAGAGAATGCTTACTACAAAGCATTAACTGGGGTGGAACCGCGGTTAAAAAAACAATCGTCCCCATATCAAACTTTTTTGTTTGATATGGGTTTTTTAATGTATATAAGGAGAATATTTATGAAAGAAAAATTAACTATGGACAAAATTGTAAATTTATGCAAAACAAGAGGATTTGTTTTTCCTGGAAGTGAAATTTATGATGGCTTTGCCAATACTTGGGACTTTGGACCTATTGGAGTAGAACTTAAAAACAATATTAAACGCGCATGGTGGAAAAAATTTGTTCAAGAAGATAAAAATACCTACGGCGTTGACGCTGCCATTTTAATGAATCCAAAAGTTTGGGAAGCCAGTGGTCATGTTGCTAACTTTGGCGACCCTAAAATGGACTGCAAAAACTGCAAACAACGCTTTAGAGCCGACACATTAATTGAAAACCACAGCAAGGGTTCTATTTCTGCAGAAGCAATGACTAATGAAGAAATGGAAGCATATATTGAAGAGCACAACATTTCTTGTCCACATTGTGGCGTTAAAAACTGGACTCAAATTCGCAAATTTAACCCAATGTTTATTACATCACGCGGAACTTTGGAGGCAGATGCAGACAAGGTTTATTTACGCCCAGAAACTTGCCAAGGCGAATATGTAAACTTTTTAAATGTCCAACGCACTTGCCGAGCAAAAGTGCCTTTTGCTATTGCACAAATTGGCAAATCGTTCCGTAACGAAATCACTCCGGGCAATTTCTTATTTAGAACAATAGAGTTTGAACAAATGGAACTTCAAATGTTTTGTCATCAAAACGAATCAATGGATATTTATAATCGTTACAAAGACCGTGCCTTATCATTTGTTAAAAGTTTAGGCTTAAAAGAAGAACACTTACGCTTCCACGACCATGACAAACTCGCTCACTATGCAAAAGCAGCGTGTGACATTCAATACCTATTCCCTATTGGCTGGCAAGAGTTAAACGGTATTCATCACCGCGGAGATTGGGATTTAAGCCGTCATCAAGAATTTAGTGGCAAAAACATGTTATATATGGATCCTTATACAAACGAAAAGTTTTTACCTAATGTTATTGAATATTCTATTGGAGCCGACAGACTTACTCTTGCCATTATGTGCGAAGCATATGACGAAGAAGAATTGGAGAATGGCGACACGCGTGTTGTTATGCACCTACACCCAGCCCTTGCGCCATACAAAGTTTGCATTTTGCCTCTTATGAAAAAAGCACACAGCGAAAAGGCTGAAGAGGTTTATCAAATTCTTTCCAAAGAATTTATGTGTGACTTTGACGATGCTGGATCAATCGGCAAACGCTACCGCAGGCAAGACGAAATCGGCACACCATTCTGCGTTACTGTTGATGAAAACACAATGGAAAACAACACTGTAACCATTCGTGACCGCGACACAATGGAGCAAATTACTTTGCCTGTTGATGAAATCAAAGAGTATATTTTAAATAAAATTAAGTTTTAAAAAGTAAGAAAACACTCATTACATTCGTGTTATTCTTGCATTCTTAAAGAAAACACTCATTACATTCGTGTTGTTCTTGCATTCTTAAAAAAATGACATTACTTAAAATGTCATTTTTTTAATGAAAATATTTATTTTTACTTTGCAAATCCTATGTTATTAAAACAACATTAGCGCCTTTAAACAGCATGGTTCCCGCTGGAGCGATTTGCTGTTTAACTATTCCCCCATCGCCGTCAATTTCATATGTTAAACCAAGTTCTAACATTTTGCTAATTGCCTGCGAAAGACTTAAGCCAACAACATCTGGCATTTCAATATTTTTTTCTAATTTTTTCAAATCTTCTTCAAGGTTTTGAGGTTGGATTCCCAAATATTCAATTAGTCCCTCAAAAACCAACTTGCCGTATGGTGCTGCAACAACACTTCCATAATATGCCCCAGCGCTTGGCTCGTCAACGCATAAAAGTAACACATATTCAGGATTAGAAGCAGGAAATGTCCCAATAAAACTAGAAATATATTTACCTCTTGCTATTGTTCCATTTTCATATTTTTGCGCCGTTCCTGTCTTACCACCAATATCATAACCAGGAACAAATGAATACATTGCTGTCTTATTTACAACTAGTCGCATCATTTCATTTATGCTTTTTGATGTTTGCTCGCTTATAATTCGTTCCCCTAAAAGTTTATTCTCTTGTTTTAAAATTGTGGGGGTTACCTTTGTTCCTCCATTAACAATACTACACACCGAGGACAAAAGTTGAATTGGGGTAACTGCAACCGTCTGTCCAAAACCGATTCTTGCCAAATCTACTGTTTTTACATAATTTTGATTTAACATAATTCCCGCACTTTCTCCAGAAACCTGAATTCCTGTTTTTTCACCTATTCCAAACTGTTTCAAATAAGAATAAAATTTTTGAGTCCCCATTCGTTCTGCCAAAGTCATGAAAACACAGTTACAAGAATTAGCAAAACCCATTGTCAATTTTTGCGAACCATGACCAATGGACTTCCAGCACTTTATTTTTTGTCCATCTACAACCTTGCTTCCACCGCAATAAAAACCATCGTTTTCACTGGTCACGCCACACTCTAATGCCGCCGCAGTAGTTAAAATTTTGAATGTAGACCCCGGTTCATAAACATCTACAACGCACTTATTTTTCATGATATTCATAAGAGAGGTCACATCGTCCCTTGGCACTTCGTTTAAATTAAAACTTGGTTTATTGCTCATAGCCAATATTTCGCCAGTTTTGGCATTCATTATTATTCCCGTCACACCCTGAGCCTTTTGCTCTATATATGCCTGATTAAGCACTCTTTCTAATATTACCTGCATATTTACATCAATAGAAAGTTGAATATCTTCGCCCGCTGTCGACTGGACATATGTTCGCAATGTATTATCAATCTCTTTACCTTGCAAATCACTTTGCACCATGTAATATCCATCTATGCCCGACAAAGTTTCATTAAAGTAAGATTCCAAACCAGATTGCCCAACATTATCAATAGAAGTAAAACCAAGCACCTGTGTTAAAAGGTCGCCATAAGGATAATATCTTGTCACATTTTCGGACAAGAAAATCCCTTTGATGTCACTTTTTAAAATCTCCTCTGCAAGCGACTGCTCTATTTTGAGTTTAATTAGCACCTCACTCACTCCTGAGTTAGAGATTTTTTCAAAAATAGTTGTATATGACATGTTTAGTTTTTTTGCCAAAAATAGCGCAACATGATTTATGTCTTTTATCTCTCTATATCTTGTATAAACATTATATGTTGTGTAAGAAACTGCCAGCGAAGCGCCGTTTGTATCATAAATTTTGCCACGCTCAGCAGTTATTGGCAAGTCACGCGTCCATTGGCTTTCGGCTTTTGTTTGCAGGTTTTTAGCCGAAACAACCTGAATGTAAAACAGTCGAGAAATAAGCAACAAAAAAATAAAGGATATTGCACATGCAAGTGCTAATATCCTCTTTCGTAATGAAAACAAATTATATTCGTGTTTCAAAGTTTGTCCTCCAAAAGTTGCTTTGAAGGTTTATTTTGCACCAAAAAGTTTTGCAAGCCAATTACACAACGCATCAAACCAATTAGATTGCTCAACATATTGATTTGGCTCTATAATTTCTTCAGGAATAACATTAATTATTTCACTGCCCATTTCTTTTAAAACACCACTTTCTTCAGGGTCTTTTGATGCACTATCAAAGTTCTTTATTTTGCCAATAATTTGCTCTATGGCAACATTTAGTTCTTCGTTTTCTTCAATAGTTTGATATATATTAGCGTTTGTATGAGAAATATCAATGGCATTACCAATAACCCACCCACCAAACAAAGCAACCAATATACAATATACACCAGCAACCAATTTTATTCTAAATGAATAGTTTTTTTTAAGTGCAGGGGTTGAGTTTTTTAATTCATTTTTTATTAATTTTTCATCTATTTTAATGCTATTAGCCTGTTCAATTAAATTATCAAAATCTACGCTAGGCTCTATGTCATGATCTTGGATAGGGGCTTGCACCTCTTCTTTAACAGTCGGAGTTTGCAAAACTGTTTCTTGCTCGTCTTGTGCTTTTGCTAACTGTTCGGCTTCTTCTATGGTCATATTTGTATTAAAAGTTTGCAAATATTTTGATGATGGCAAGTTTGAAACATCAAGGTCATGTTTTTTTGACAAGATATTTTTATCAACGCTTGGCTTATGACTGCTTTGTGCAAAAAGTTTTTTTTGCGCATCGGTCATATTATTTAATGATTCTTCATCTTTAACTAAAATTTGCGTGCGAGCATTTTGGTCTAATTTTTTAAAATCATAATTATTTGACCTATCATTAAACATGCTTTTCTCCTTTGTTATTTTATAATTTTATTGAATTAAATTTTTTCAATAATTCTCAACTTAGCACAAGTTGAGCGTGAGTTATAATTTTGCTCTTCACTGCTTGCCACAAGTGGTTTTTTTGTAACTAATTTGGCAACTTGTTTATGCCCACATATGCAAATTGGTGTTTTTGGTGGGCAAATGCACCCAGTTGACAAATCTTTAAACGCTTTTTTTATTATTCTATCTTCAAGCGAATGAAATGTCAACACCGCCATTCTTCCGCCACTTTTTAAGTTATTTACCAAAAGCTCAACAGTTTCATAAAGCCTATCAAGTTCTCCATTAACCTCTATACGAATTGCCTGAAAAACCTTTTTATCTGCTCCTCCGCGTTTAAAAACCACCCGTGCTGGCATTGATGATTCTATTATGCTAGAAAGTTCTTTTGTTGTTTTAATCGGTGAAATTTGGCGCTTATTAATAATATTTTTAGCAATTTGTTTGGCAAATTCTTCTTCGCC
Organism: Clostridia bacterium; assembly: GCA_017467895.1. GTDB lineage: Bacteria > Bacillota > Clostridia > Christensenellales > UBA1242 > HGM11367. The sequence goes on along the minus strand of JAFUKB010000029.1, from coordinate 12,715 downwards.
ATACTCAAACATAATTCGGCATAGTTCTTCATAAGAATATTCATTAACAACATTATAAGCCGAAAACGATTGCTGTTTGTTCATGCGCATATCTAGTGGGCCATCAAATCTAAAACTAAAGCCTCGTTCCGCTGTGTCAAGTTGATAAGAACTAACGCCCAAGTCAATTAACACGCCATCTAATTTATTATATAAATCAAGGTAATCAATCACTTCTTGAACATCTTTAAAATCAACATGAAACGATTTAAAATTAGAATATTTTGAAGCCAGTTTATTTGTAGTAAAGTTAATTGCATCTGAGTCTTTATCTAAGCCTATAAGTAAGCCATTATTACTTAGTTTTTCTAAAATTTTTTCAGAATGACCACCACCTCCCAGTGTGCAATCAATATAAATCCCATCGGGGTTAATATTTAACCCCGACAGTACTTCATTTAACATTACTGGTTTATGTTCAAAATTTATTTCCATAATTATTTGCTTTTGTTTTAATTTTTTTTATTACACCAGCGAAAAGTGCGAGCAACTGCTCGCCAAGTTGCAATAGGCAACTTTAAATTTTGCTGAAGCAAAATTACTTTTCGCCTTAGATGCTTGTTACAAATGCAGACCAATCTATAATTCCATTGGTTGCAAAGTTTTGATAAATAAATTCACTTGTTACCCCATTTTCAGTAGCGACTTTATTTATTAATGATTCATATGATGCCTTAAATACACCGTCTGCTTTTAAACTGTTAAGTTGCAAAGCATTCATAAAACCAGCAACACCAGTTTTAACTTCTTCTGACATTTCGGCAACTTTTAACCCACCTTCATCTAACAGTGGTACTAATTTTAATGAAATATCTACAACAGTAAAAATATCATCTGCTTGAGCGGTTAAATCTTTTAATTGCGTTAAAGTTGCAACGCTATCGCCAGTTAATGAGTTAATGCTTTCAATAACAGTGTTTGCTAGTTTATTGTTTAATGCATTATATGCTGGCTGAGTATAAGTTAAGTAACTCAATGCATCTAACAAATTAGACAGTTTTTCAGAATCAATATCTTTAAGTTCCTTACCTTCTGGAATTGAAGCAAATGCACTGATTCCCTTCTCTGCAACCTCTTTAATTAAATTATATTTATCAGTTACATTTGTAGAGCCATTATAGATCACAATTTGAGTGTTAAAGGTTGAGCCCACATAACTAGAAATTTCAGAGTTAACCGTATTTATAATATAAACCAAGAGTGAATTATATGTGTTTTCAAACGCCCCATTTATAACAGATTTGTTTGTTTTAAATTCATCAATTAATTCAAATAAAATTTCTGCGCTAATGTCTTTAAGTTGTTTGTCTTTAACTAATTTTAATGTGTCTATTGATTTTAATAATACAGCAATTATTCCATCACTATCAGGCAATGCATTTGATATGGTGGTGATTCTTGTTATATTTGAACCGGCATCACCAACGAACCCTTTAACATTTTCGTTAACCATATCGGCAACCTTTAACAAAAGTGCATTATATGATTCTTTAAACACGCCATCTACACTTGCATTTGCTTCCATTGCTTCTAATAATGCGTTAAGTTTGTCTGAATCAATGTTGTCTAAGTTGGTTTCGTTAAAATCAATTTCAAGTACGCATGCCAACACATTTGTAATTTGCTGTGATTGAGAAGCCAAATCTGCATCGCTGGTAATATCGACTATTTGAGCACCTAGAGTTTCTCCAACAAAGTCTTTAACCATGGTGTTAATTGTGTTAACAAGTGTTAATGCAACAGGTTTTACCAAAGACAACTCAAACAATGTTTTAACAGATTGAACCTTTTCTTTATTATCGTCTTGTTTTAATGCGTCAAAAACACCATCAAAGTCTGTATTTTTTAGCATATAATTCACCAGCCCATCTTCGCCAATCTTAATTGTGTTAAGGGTATCTATGGTTGAATCAAGCAATGTGAGTTCTTCGCTCCAACTAAATGTTTGGTTAGTTGCAACGGCAAAATCAAGCACCCCACCCAAGTCAGATTCATTTAGCGCAAGCATAATATCTTTGTATGCTCCGTTGTCAGTTCCATTGGTAGAAAAGAGTGTGGATTGTTTAATTGAGTCAAGAGTTGCTCCTAAAACAGGCAAATTGCTTGTTAGTAATGTGTCAATAAGCACATCATTTGCCCCCTCGCCTGAAGCAGTTAAATCTTCTATTTTTATATCTTTTGCATAGTCAACAAAATTGTTAATTATGTTGAGCAATTCAACATTGCCACTTTGTGTCATTACTTGTGTTGTGTTAAATTCAGAAATAACCAAATCTGGATTTTCTGTCATATTTGCAAGCACACTTTCTACCGCATCATTTGCAAATCCCAAAGCATAAACAAGAGTATTTTTTAGCATTTGCGTGCTAAGAACAGGCTCAACAATCTTTGAAGCCAAGGTTTTTTGGTTAGAATCTTTTACTGCTAGTTCGTCAATAATTAAATCTAACTGAGCCTTATCTTGTGTATCTCTAAATGTTTTTACATAATCTATAATGTTTGATTGTTTAATTTCATCAAGAGATGTTGCAAGGTTTGCAAATTGAGATGAAATATCATTTTGACCTACTAATTTTTCAAAACTAAGATATTTAGAATATTCTGAATTGCTCATAGCCTCACAAATATTAGCAAACAGCCCTGAATCTGCAAACAATGCCATTGAGGTTATATTTTCCAATTCTTCGCCAACTAGGTTAATTATTCTTTTGACATCGTAGTTAAATATATTTAAAATATCGTCTTTTAATTTTTTAGTATCTAATTGTTTATATTCACCATACAAATCATAACCGCCGTCAACTAATCCAGAAAGTTCTTCTGATGAAATTGTAATATCTTGCCTGCCGTTAATTTTAGGCAAAACAACAGTTTCGTCATTGTCAAACGCAATATTTTCATTCATAAAATCTTGCAAATATGTTGAACCATAATTGGTGGCTTCAATAACAATTTTTTGCAAAAGGTTAGAACTTGCAATTTGAGCAGTCAGTGCGTTTAAATTTTCATTTTCTTTCTTTTCGCCATCTGCTTCGTTTAATAAAACACTCGCCAAATTATCTATACTAAATGGTTTTAAAGTTGCTTGTTTAATTAAACCAGTTTTTGCAGAGATTTCAACCGTTTGCAAAACGGCTTTTAAGTCATCTTTTAAGTTGTAACCACAAGCAATATAGTTTTCCACTGCAGTTTTAAGATGTGAATATATTGGTGTCAAATCAACATTAGTATTATGCTCTGCAAGTGTGTCACAAACAGTTAACATTGCGTCATTTCCTAGTGCTTTAATCAAGTTTGATTTAAACAAATCGTCGCATAAAACATAAAGTTGTTCAAAGTCATAATTGTTTGGATTTTCAATTATATCATTTAAAATAGCGTTAATATCGGTTGTGCCCAAAACATTTGACGCTTCTGTTGCAAACTGAACAAACTCGTCGTAAACACCAACCAAAACCCTTATTTCTTCACCAAGTTTTATGGTTTGTCCATTAATATCACACCTTGCAACAAGGTTTAGTGTGTTCTCAGAGATATTACCTATTTTACCAATTTTTGCAAGTAAAGAATTGTCTATTGCACTTGCATAAGAATAAAACTCTGCGGGCAAATTTTCTTGTAATAATTCTTTTGATGACTTAAGTTCAAATCCCCCCTCATTTGATTCTGTGGAATCATTTACAGGCAACAAAATATATTTATGAGTATCCTCATATGAAAGAACTTCGGCTTGAACTTGATTGGTGCCTGCAACATCATTAACAATGTTAACTATTCCAATAATTGGCATAAAAGTAACAACTGCAAGCAAAAAGCCATGCACAAAACCAACAAGCCCGCCAAGCAACCTATGTTTTTTGGGTTGGATTGTTTTTTTTGTCATTTGAGGAGTGCCATTAACAAGTTGCACTTCTTCAACCACTTTTTCTTTATTTTTGCCAAATATAAGGCGATAAATAATGCTTGTGATAATTTTACAAATAGATCCAATTACAGCAATTAAAACAAGGCAAACAACTATGCTAACCAGCATGACAGGAATGCCATTTATTATGCTTGAAACAACCTCGTTTGATGCAATAGATTCTCCAAAAGCCGATGATATTGCACCGGCTATTGTTCCATGAAGTGTGGTTCCGTTTATTGGAAGTTGAAGCACCCAATTTGAAACCGGATATGCCAAAAACAACACAACTATCATTGCCACAACAAACGAAATCAAACTGCTGGTTGCTTTTTTTAATCCTCTTAAACCAAACAAAAATCCAAGAAGCAAAAAAGCAAAAAACACAACATTTAAAATTATTGTAATAAGTTCAGGGCTCATAAAATATATCCTTTTAATATATTTGAACTAATTTGTTATTTAATTTGTCACAACTTGTTAAAAAGTATTCCACGCCGTTTTTTTGAGTCGTCAAAAATGTTCTGCTTGCACCGCCATGCAAATGCCCATAAACTACTTTTTTAACGGCATATTTTTCAAAAAGTTTTGTAAATTCACTTTCTTCACAGTTTGAATTAAATGGAGGAAAATGAATCATGCCAATAATTATATCATCTTCACTTGTTTTAAGTTTTTTAGCACACTCAAGTGAAAGTTCCAAACGCAAAATCTCACGGTTATAAAGTTTTTCATCTTCCTGTGATTGTTGCTTATTTTTTTCAGGAACCGTCCAACCCCTTGTTCCACAAATTATGTAATTGCCAATTTTTATGGCATCATTTTGTAGTGGATAAATTGATTGTGGCAACTGTTTTCTAAGCATAGAAATACTCTTCCACCAATAATCATGATTTCCTCGAATTATTATTTTTGTGCCATTTAAACTGTTTAAATATTCCAAATCACGCGTTGCTTCTTCAAGTTTTAATGCCCAAGACATATCCCCTGCCATTAAAACATAATCTTCTTTGCTAACGCGCGAGTTCCAATCATGTTTAATTAAATCTAAATAGTTTTCCCATGTTGCACCAAATATGTCCATGGGTTTTGCCCCACTTAAGCAAAGGTGCAAATCAGAAATTGCAAAAATTTTCATTATTTACCTTTTAAATTGATTTCAACACTTCTTGCACTTCTCGCATATCAACAGCGCCAGCAAAGTTGGTTTTAAAATGTTTCATAACGAAAGGAACAGTTTTATCGTCTAGTGATAAAATAATGTTTTTAATTTCTTCTTTTGAAAGAGTTTTTGGCAAAAATGTTTTGCAGAATTCAATTTGTTTTTCAATAGTTTCTATCTCCGCAACATTATTAACCTTTTTATAGTTTTCTTGTGCTTCGGCAAGTTCCTTAATAAGTTTTTGAATTAAAGATGCCATATCGGCGTCAGTAATTTGCTCGCCTTTGGTGCGCTTTTCAACTTCCAAAAGTTTTGCCTTGCTTTTTATAATGCTAATAATATCTTTAACTAAAGTGTTTTTTTCTTTAAATGCTTGCACATTTGCTTTATTAATTTGTTCTAAAATCATAATAACCCCTTTTACAGAAAATATTTTAACACTTAAAACAAATTTTTGCAATGTTTTGACCTACAAAAAAGTGCAAACGACAAAAAACAAAAAATCTCGGAGCATAAAATTGCTTCAAGATTTTTTTTAAATTAACATCTTCCCTCATCACGGGTGCGTTCAATTTGATAATTTAATATATTGGGCTCAATATTTTGTTTTATCTCTTCATAATCTAAAACTTTGGTAACATAAGACTCGTAGCCATCTTTATAGACTGTGTAGCCATGTTTGTCATAAAAAGTTTTGGCATGTTCATTTTCAGGAAAATATTTACCCTCTATACAATTAAAACGCAATTGAATTGATAAATATTCCATAACTTTTAGCACTGCAGTTGCATAGCCCTTGTGCTGATAGTTTTCTAATGTAGATATTTTATAAAGCCACATTTGTCTTGGTGAGTAATTGGGTTTTAATGTTGCAAAACTAACAACCTCGCCATGAGTGTTATATGCATTTATTGTGTAATAATTTTCTGCTTGATCATAAATTATTTTAACTTCAAACTCTTCTTGTTCCAGCATGCTCTTTTTAGACTGCAATCTAATTTTCATATACAACTCCGTTTCTTAATTTATTTAATGCCTTTTCAAAATAATCTGGCAATGACACCTCAAAGCACAAATTTTGACCTGACGATGGTTGTGCAAATTCCAGTTTGTATGCGTGAAGATATTGCCCATTATTTTTAAATGTTTTGCTTGCCACGCCATAAACATCATCACAAAGCACGCTATGACCAATATGTTTTGCATGTACCCTTATTTGGTGCGTTCTTCCTGTTTGCAGAACAAACTCAACCAAAGTGTAATTTCCAAACCTTTCAAGCACTTTAAAATGCGTTTCCGCGACCTTACCCTCTCCCAGAGGGAAAACAGCCATTTGTTTGCGATCTTTTAAACTCCTTCCAAAACCCGTTTTAATTATGCCCTCATCGTCTGTTATGTTGCCCACGCACAATGCTTTATAATAGCGATGACAGGTTTTTGTTTCAATTTGCTTGGCTAAATTAACATGCGCAGTGTCATTTTTTGCAACAACAAGCAACCCTGATGTATTTTTATCAAGCCTATGCACAATCCCTGGACGAACAACACCATTGATTCCACTTAAGTTTTTTAAGTGGAAAAGCAGTGCATTAACAAGCGTGCCTTTTTCATTGCCATTTGCGGGGTGAACGACCAAACCCTGAGGCTTGTTTATTACTGCCAAATCGCTGTCTTCATAAACAATATCAAGAGCAATATTTTCAGGCTGTATCTCAAGTTGTTTTGGCTCATCTATTTCAACACAAACCCTTTGCCCACATTTTATTGCCTGCCCCGCTTTAACCGTTTTGCAGTTAAGAGTAATTTTTTCTTCAACAATCAAATTTTTTATATGCGACCGCGAAATATCTGGTATGTTTTCAAGCACAAAAGTATCAAGCCTTTTACCTGCATCTTGCAACTGTACAATAAACTCTTTTTTCATGCCCTAATTTTCTGCCTCGTTTGTTTTTGTTTCATCTTGAATATTATCTTCAGTTGTTTGCAAAGGCGTAGGGTTTTGCTCTTTTTTCTTTTCAAGTTTTGGCATAATAAAAATAAAGTAAACAGCAAGCAAAACAACACCAACACAAATTGCCATATCAGCAATATTAAATATTGGGAAGTTAATAAAATCCAATTTAATAAAATCTCGAACATAGCCAAAAGCAATACGGTCATAAAGATTGCAAAAAGCCCCGCTTAACAACAATCCAAGTGCCGTTGCATAAAAATAATTTTTTGTTTTTAAAAAATAATTAAAAACAATTATTGCTACAATAAATAAAATTGAAACAACTATTAAAAGCCATGTTAAATTAGAAAAAATGCTCCATGCTCCGCCAGTGTTATGTGATGAAGATATGCTGAAAAACCCGTTTAAAACTGGCATTTGTTGACCATCACATAAAAATTTTAATGTAAAATCCCAAAAAGCAACAATTAAACCAACAAGCACCATAATTGTGCCATATCGGTTTTTAAACAAAAAATCTTGAACTTTTTGTTTTGCCACCTTAAAGAAATTAATTATTTTTTTAAACATTTTCAAACCTCTACTGAATAATAAATATTGAATTATCTACCTTTTGCATTGCTTTATCAAGTGCATAAACAGCGCCTGTTAAAAAATCTAACGAGCGTGTTAAATCTTGTTCATTCAAAGCAGATAAATTAATAATGACCCTTTCGCCATTTTTTATTTTTTTAACCACATTTTGAACTTCTATTTGGCTTTGAACTTTAATTATATCCAAATTAAAAGAAGGTTGCTGTTGAATTGTTTGAGGTTGTGATGGTTGTTGCTGCTCCTGAGGTTGTGGCTCTGGTTCTTTTGGAGCAACCTCTTCGGTTGTTAAATCAAACGAAGCCCTAACCGGCTTAGATTTTTCTTTCTTTTGTTTTACAGGCTTTGGTTTTTGCTCTTCATCATCATCTTCAAAACCAAGTCCTTTTAAAATTTTGCTAAAAAAACTCATATACCACCTATTGTATATGAGTTTAATATTTTTTTAATAATGTGTCAATAATTTTTATGCTTCATAAATAATGCGTCGACAATGTTCACACTCTAAAATGCCTTTGTTTTTAAGTGCAGACAGACTTGCTGATGGAAGTTCCATACGGCAACCACCACATGTTTTATCAATGCAAGGAACAAATACAGGAAAAATCCTATCTTGACGGCGTTGTTTATATTTTGCAAGGAGTGTTGCGTCCAAACTTGCCTCTAGTGCTTTAACATCTTTTTGTTTTTCAGCAATTAGTGGTTCATATTTTTTACTCTCAGCATCATAAAGTTCTTTATGTTTGTTATATTTATCTCTTGCCAAATTATATCTTTTACGAGTTTGGTCAAAATCATTAAGAACTGCATTTACTCTTTCGGCTTGCTTCAATAATTTTTTTTCTAGAATTGAAAGGTTGTTTATAATTGTTTGACTAATCTGTTCAACATTTTCTAAATCTTCTACTGAAGCGTCTTCAAGTTTTTTGTTGCCAATTATATTTGCAGATTTAATATTTTCTTCAAATGTTTGTTTTAAAGTGTTATAAGTTGCAATCAATTCACCAGCCTGCTTTTCAAGCATGGCACTTTTGCTTTGCGCGTCTTTAACAACACCAATCATTTGATTAAAAACTTTTTTATCTTCATTATTATAAAGAGCGCGTTCTAATTTTATTAATTCTGCGTCTTTTTTTTGATATTCTAATAGTTTGCTTAAATCCATAATTTCTCCTAAAAATTAATCTTCCATAAATCCTTGAAGTTTTTTGCTTCGCGTTGGGTTTCTTAGTTTTCTAAGTGCTTTTGCTTCAATCTGACGAATGCGCTCACGAGTAACATTAAATTCTCTACCCACCTCTTCCAATGTTCGAGGGTGTGAATCATCTAAGCCATAACGAAGGCGAATAACCTTTTGCTCGCGAGGTGTTAGAGTGTCAATAACTGCAATAAGTTGTTCACGAAGCAAATTTTGTGCGGCGACTTCGGCTGGAGATTTGATTGTATCGTCTTCAATAAAGTCGGCAATTTTAGAGTCTTCTTCTTCGCCTACTGGATTTTCGAGGCTAATTGGGTCTTGCGCAATTTTTTGAATTTCGGCAACTTTTTCTTCTGTTATTTCCATTGCCGCAGCAATTTCGGCAGAGGTTGGGTCACGACCCAAATCCTGCAAAAGTTGACGCTTAACTCTGGTTAACTTATGAATTGTTTCTACCATATGAACTGGGATTCTAATAGTTCGTGCTTGGTCTGCCATTGCACGAGTTATTGATTGGCGAATCCACCAAGTTGCATATGTTGAAAACCTAAAGCCCTTGTTTGGGTCAAACTTTTCTACTGCCTTAATTAAACCAATATTACCCTCTTGAATCAAGTCTAAAAACGCCATATTTGTTCTGCCAGAGTAGCGCTTTGCAATGCTAACAACCAACCTCAAGTTTGATTCTGCAAGTTTTGCTTTTGCATATTCATCTCCCGCAAGGGCCTTTCTTGAAAGTTCAACTTCTTCATCTGCCGAAAGCAATGCAACCTTGCCTATTTCTTTTAAATAAATTTTAACAGGGTCATCAACGCTTGCACTTGCAACAAGGTCAGCAAAGTCTTCTTTTGAAATATCGGCAGTTGTGGCTTGAATAACCTTAATGCCGTTATCTTCCATTTGTTTTATAACTTCGTTAATTTCATCGGCAGTTGCTTCATATTTTAGAAGTCTATAATAAATGTCTTCTTCATTTATTGAGCCTTTTTTTGTAGCAATCTCAATAAGTTTTTTGCTCTCCTGTTCTATTTTCTTTTCCACGAACTAGTCCTCCATAACCCTATTCTTTAGTTTTTTTATAATATTAGAAATTTCTAAAAGTATTTTTTTTCGTTCATCGGCACTTGTGCATTTTTGAAATTGTTCATTAAGTTCTGATTGCCGATTTTTTAAGTCTTTTTCCACTATATTCCACAAACATTCGTTATAATATTTTTCATTATTACCATTTTGTTCAAAATTATAGTTAATAATATCTATCAAATTTGGTTCGTTGTCAACATCAAATTCGTCATAAACCAAACTTACCTTATATTCTTGCCCCAAAGCGCGTTTGTTCATAATTAAATCATACAGCCGAATATATGTGTTGTTTTTTAAGTATTTTTTAAGTGGAAAGGCATAATTTACATATTCTTTCTTATAAAGCATTGACGCAAGTGCACACTTAATTGCCCTGTTTGTGCCGTCTTCTATGCTTAATTCTTGAGAATCAAACTTTTGTTCCTGCACAGTTTGATTATTACGCTTAAACACATCTTGTTGCAAAATATCAACTGGCACTCCGCTTAATTGTTTTATATGTTTTAAATATATTTGCTTTTCGCTATCACTCCCAAGTTTATCTAAAAGTGCAATCGCTTGGCGAACAAACTTTGCTTTTTCGTCTGACTTAGAAAAATCTACCCCTGTTGCCAAGTAATCTATTTGAAAATCTATGTAATCAATAGCGTTTTCAATTTGCTGTTTCATGGCGTCTATGCCATGTTTTTTAATAAACTCATCGGGGTCACTGCCATTTGGAAGTTTAACCGCTCTTACATTAAAGCCTTCTTTTGCCAAAATATCTACCACTTTGTTGCAGGCTTTAACCCCTGCGCTATCGCCATCTAGGCACACAACTGCATAGTTAGAAATAAGTTTTAATTGCCTTGCATGTGCTTCGGTAAAAGCAGTGCCAAGGCAGGCCACCGTGTTTTTAAAGCCAGCCTTGTGCATGGCAATAACATCCATTTGCCCTTCTACAATAATTACTCTGTCAACCGCCTGTGTGCGTTTTGATTGCCTTACCAAGTTCAAGCCATAAATTGTGTTGCTTTTATCAAAAACAATGGTGTTTGAAGAATTGCGGTATTTTGCTTTGGTTTTATCCTGAGTTAAAATGCGTGCCGAAAAGCCAACACATTCATTATGCATATTAAAAAGAGGAAACATTAACCTGTAAGCAAAAACATCATAAAACCCCTGCTTGCCCTGTTCAACCAGCCCTGCTTTTTGCATTATTTCATAAGAAAAACCTTTGGCTTTTAAATGATTAACCAAAGAATAATAATCTGCCGAATAGCCAAGAGCAAAATCGTCAAGTTCTTTTTTTGTTAATTGACGCTTTTTGATATACTCTTGAGCAATTTTAGCACTAGGCTTATATAAATTGGCTATGTAATGATTTTTTGCCTCGTTTAAAACATCTAAAACAAGGTCTTTTTCTTTTTTGCGTTTTTCTATGCCATCGGCAGAGGTTATAGAAAAATTGGGAACTTCCATGCCCACGCTTTTTGCCAAAATTTCAACTGCCTGCATAAAATCGCACGATTCAATTTTTTGAACAAATTTTACAACATCGCCATGCTCTCGGCAACCGTAGCAATGGTAAGTTTGCTCACTTTCATATATGCACAATGATGGCGTTTTTTCGATATGAAAAGGACAGCAAGTCCAATAAGACCTGCCTTTTTGCACCAAGTGGCAATATTTTGACATTACAGAAACAATATCGCACTTGCTTTTTAGTTCGCCTAACCATTGTTTAAAATCTTGAGCCAATACCGCTTTACCCTTTAACTACACTTTTAAAATACTGTTCATATCTTATATTCGACGCAAAATAAAAAATTCCTTTAATTTTTTTAAAAAAATTTATCATATCGTATATCTCTATAAATTTATTGTCTGAAAGCAACTATTTCTAAATATAAAAACAGCGGGTTTAACCGCTGTTTAAAATATTCTTACTGTATTTTGTTAGAATAGCATAAAAATGCTTATGCCGGAATAGTGATTTGGAAAGCCGGACGCACGCCGCTGCCGAAGGAGACAATGTCGAAATTGACAGCACCCATAAGGTACACGCGGTACGCACCGTAAGCCTCCGTGTACGGAGAACGCAACCACCAACCAACGGCGGATGTACCCCCAAGCGGAACACCCGATTTGAGTGTTTGATAAGAGGTGTCGCTTACATTCAAATTATGCACAGCCGTGTTTGTATATACATATTTATAGTACTCTTCATGGCTGAGCAACCATAGTTTATCACTTCCTGTGCCTTTTGTAGTTGTTGGTACGGCGAGGGTTGTATATGTTGCATCACTTGCTGCACTGCTGGCTTCGATGTTTGTGTATAAGTCTGATATCGACCTTGCATCTATATAATTACCGTTAAACACCGCGTCTGTTGTTAAGCCATACAATTCATTTATTGTTGTTAATTTTTGTGCTGTGTTTGGTTGATATTTTGGCGTTGTTGAATAAGATCCATATACTTCGTCACCATTTAAGTATGCTCTTATGTTACTTACTGAATAATCATTAGCATTTACATACGCGTCCGAACTGTCTTTATAGAATGCTGTTGTTCCTGTGGTTTCGTCCCAATACCACGCTTTTCTATATGTTTCGCTTGCACTATCGGTATTATCATAAAAGTTAAATGTTAAATAGTCACTGCTTGTTCCACTGTAATTTACTGGCAATATGTTATATGATAAGAAATAGTATTTATTGCCTGATTGTGGTTTACATTCTTCATTGCTTGTTGTATATGTTTTACCATCAAAGGCTGTGAATGTTGTTCCTCCATCAGTTGAT
>JAFUKB010000028.1 GCA_017467895.1 Clostridia bacterium | reverse complement strand
TACCATAACAGTGTAACATATTTGCCTAAATTTTAAAAGCAATGACAAAAAAATCGCATTTTAAATAATGCGATTTTTGTCAAAAAATGTAACATAAAAACAAGTTTTTATTGTAATTTTTTTAATTTTTTATTAATTTCAGCAATTTCTTGATTGTTTTTTAAGAAACGCCCTCTTAAATTTATAAGCATTGGGTCGTCAGGGTCTATGCCTTGAGCCTTTAAATCATCAAGTTCTTTGCAAAGCATTTTGTATTCTTTTGTTTTTAGTTCAAGTTGCATAGTCAAACCAACAAGTTGCGTTTGTTCTTGATTCAATTTCATTATTCCCTACCTCCAGTTTTGGCGTTTTGCCTCATATGCTTTTTTCTATCATATAATACGCGCTGGGTTGCTTCGGCATCACAAAAATTATATTCAGAAGGAACAAGCAAGTTTTCAGTAGCCTCTGCAAACCTTGAGCATTGTAACTGTAGCCTGTTATGCCCCAATCCAACATTTACAAATTTTATTGGACATTCAGGGTGTTGCAAATCATATTCTTCAACAAAAGCATGAATGCCTCGCATAAACGCATCAAAAATCATATCTCTAGTTTGCTCTTCTTCGCTATCTTCTGGAACACTATAAAAGCCAATGCCCTCCTCGTGGTCTTTATAGTCGTCGTTTAGTTCAAAGTCGTTAATCACAGCATAACCAAGTTTTTTATTAACATAAATAGTTCCCTTTGCAATAATCTCTCCCTGCGTATTTCTTACAACAAGATTTTGAACATCTTTTGCAACAATGCTTGACTCTGCTATTTGAGCACCATAATATATGCTAGAAATACTTCCACAACAAGAGCAGTATAGCCCCAAAATAGCATTTTTAGGGTCATATTTATCTAACATTTCAAAAGTAAATTTTTTGGCATAAAGGTCATCAATAAGCGCTTGCGCTTCTAATAATTGTGATTGCGTGTGCGCTCTAATTTGTTCAATGCTTTCTAATATAGAACATTCTCTTAAAGGCTTTCCCAAAATATGAGAAGGGACACGCCCTTGCTTTGCTTCTGCCCTAAGCCTGATTGCCGTTTCAAAAATAGATTGCTCCAAACCTTTGCCTGCAAACAAATTGGCAATATCCTGATTTTCTGGTGTAACACCAATATAATAATTGGCTTGGTATGCTTTGATAATTGCATCTGCCCACGGCACAGTAACTGGCGTTCCATACGCACCTATTGTAACTCTAAAACCCTTAACTCTCTCAAAATCGGTCATGGTTTTTATAAAAATTCCGGGATAACCCTTTTCAAGAGTTAAAAGCATATCAAGATTTACAAATTTTTTGTTGTCACCTAAAAGGCCAATAAATTTTAAAAAGTCTTGGCTGGGCTTATATGCAAGCGGAACATCTTTTAATAACGGCCCCATATCACCCAAGGTAATAACTTTTTGTTTTAACATTTGCGCAAGCAGTGAACATGCTTTTTGTGCTAAAATAACTTGCGTTTCTTTTCCATGTTTGTCCTTAACTTTTTTAGTCGAAAAACAACCCATAAGACCAGCAAACTTATATAGATCAGACTCCAATGCCGGATGACAATTTTTTGCTTCGGCAATGGCAAAACCTAGTTCGTTGGCAAAAAAGCGCAGGTTGCTTTCCTCCACAAATTGGTCAATGTTTAAACTATCCATTAACATATTTGCCGTTTGTGAATTAACTATAGTTTTATTTTTAACCAAAAAATCACTAATTTTTTGCAATTTTTCAAGATTTTCTACATTTAATAATAAATTATAATTAAAATCAAGTATTGATTTTTTAATTTTATCTAAACTAACCAAATTAACGCATTGGCTCAAATCTCGAGGCATATCATGCGATAAAATAAAGTTGCCAGAAGTTTTATCATAATATGCAAACTTAAAGCAACAGCCATTAAATGCCCCCTCACCAATGCCCTGCACATGCGATGGTATAATTAAGGTTTTTAATGCAACGCAACCCTCAAAAGCATAGTCGCAAATTACTTCTTCATGCTTAGGAATTGTATATTCTTCAATAGGCTCGCGTGCTAAATTAAACGCCTGATATAAAAATCCACTGTCTCTAAAATCCCAATCGCATGCAATAAATTCAGAATATTCTGCATTTTTGTTCATTTGACTAAATTGCTCACTGTTTAAAAAAGTTCTAATAAGTGAGTTTTGCCAAAGATCGCCATGCCTTGCTCGTTCAGAAGACGCAAAAGGGATTCCTGCCAAAATTATATCTTCTGCCTCTAACTCTAAAAATTTTGCCCTGCCTTTGCCTTTTGGATTAATTTCTTTTGGCAAGTCTTTCCAATTTTTTATAACAAAAGATATAGGCTCAACCTTAATCCATGTTATTTCGCCGTCCATTATGCTAGAACCATGTGCAGAAGCGGATATCCTTCGGGTCATTTTAGTTCTAACTCTAATATATTTTTCGCCACCATAAACAAACTCAGGGTTTTGATGAGAAACAAAATCGCCTGGTTCAATGCCACTTCCCTTGCCGTTTGTTGTAAACCAACGCCCAGTAGCCTCTAACCCTTCGAGCAAACTTCCACCATTAAACAAACGCTCTAACTCAACACAAGTGGAATCGCTTGCTTTATTTTTTGGATATTCTCCAAGTTGAAGCACATAAGATGTCCCCCCCCCGCGAGAATTTTTCTCTATTTGCGCCCCGCCATTTGGCAAATTTGCCCGCAAACTTAAAAATTTTGATAAATCTAACTTAAGCCTAGGACTAACCCCCATAGTGTCTACCGTTACTCTAGGTTCAAAATATGTTCCATTTGTTCGAACAGAGCCAATATAGTTGCTAAAAGTTCCGTCTTCTGGCGTGCGCAAATAATAAGCCCCTGCATTTATACTACCAAAATAAAAATTATCAATATAATTAATAATGGCGAAATCGGTTGTTTCTTTTTGCCGTTGTTCAGGTTGAAGTTTTCTTATGTCATCAAAAGAGGCAAGATAAACCCTGTCTTGCGTGCGAAGAGCCCTGCGAAATCTATGAGATTTTGGAAAACTATTTTCAACTCTAGAGCAAATAACCAATTCGGTTAAATCAAGTGCCATAAACCACCCTTTACTGAAAACATTTTAACACATAAACATTCGTTTGTAAATATTCAAAACAAGTGATAAGAAAACACTCATTACACTTGTGTTATTCTTGCATTCTTAAAAAAAACAAGCACATTAATTTTTTAAGTGCTTGTTTTAAGTTTTAATCTTTTATTATTTTTAATGGTGCAATATCTAACATAAGAGTCTTTGTTCCAATCGCACCAAAGTTTATGTCTGCCATTTTGCCACCGTCGCTTATTGCAACAATAGTTCCAACACCAAATTTTGTATGCCCCACAACTTGCCCTACTTTATATTTTGCAGTTTCGCCCGACGCCTTAGAATTTGTATCAACATAGACTTGCGTTTTGGGCTTTGGCATGAATGAAGAGAAATTATCTTGTTTGGTATTATAACTACCAAAACTTGAATAATTAGTTGTTTTTTCTATATTATTTGCAGTTTTTGCACCAAAACTTGCGTTATTTTTATATTTATTGCCATATGAATAATCTTGAGAGTAATCGTCAAATTCAAAAACTCTTTTTGGTTTTGGCTTGCCAAGCCCACTTTCTGAAATAAATTTGCTCTCCATTTCATAATTGCGTCTACCATACAAAAACCTAGTTTTGCATGAAGAAACATACAACTTTTCGCCCGCTCTGGTAAAAGCAACATATGCAAGCCTGCGCTCTTCCTCTAAATCTTTTTGATTATCTTTGCAACGAGATAGCGGAAAAACACCATCTTCCATACCAACAACAAAAACAACTTTAAACTCTAATCCTTTGACCGCATGAACGGTGGCAACAGTAACATTATTACTTTCGTCCATGCTGTCAATGTCACTTTGAAGAGTAACGCTTTCCAAATATTCTATTAGTGTTTGCCCCGGATTGTTTTCAACAAAAAGTTTAACCGAAGCAACAAATTGGTCAAGGTTCATAAGTTTGTCAACATCTTCGTCACTGTCGCTAGCAAACGCCTCTCTAATTTTAAATCGATTTATTACTTCAACAACAAAATCGTCCAAACTTAAACTTTCAAAATCTTTGGCTAATTGCTTATATGTTTCAGCAAAGCATGCAAGTTTGCCAATCAACTTTTTACCCTGAGGATAGTCTTCCAAATTTAATACAACTTCTAAAACGCTCTTGCCTTCCTGCCAAGCGATTTCTTTTAAAGTTGCCAGTGCACCATCGCCCACCCCTCGCTTTGGAAAGTTAATAATTCTTGTTAACGCCGTTTCGTCTTTAGGATTTACAAAAATACGCAAATAAGAAAGCAAATTTTTAATTTCGGCACGCTCAAAAAACTTAAATCCTCCATAAATTTTGTAAGGAATATTATAAGAAAGCAATTTTTCTTCAAATGGCATAGTTAACGCATTAAGCCTAACCAAAATTGCTATATCACTATAATTATATCCGCCCCTTTTAACCAACGAGTGAATATAAGCAGAAACATTCTCCGCTTCCTCCTGCTCATCATAGTAAACATTATAAGAAACTTTTTCTGAATTTTCTTTGTTTGTCCACAATTTTTTGTTAAAACGCTCACTATTTAACGCAATTAGAGTGTTTGCAGTATTTAATATTTCCTTTGTGCATCTATAATTTTGTTGCAACTTAAAAATTTTGGCGTTTGCATAATCTTTTGTAATGTTAAAAATATTAGTAAAATCTGCCCCACGCCAAGAATAAATTGATTGGTCTTCATCACCCACAACAAAAATATTTTGATGGCACGACGCTAACATTCTTGTAAGGTCATATTGAATTTTGTTTGTATCTTGGAACTCATCTACCAAAATATACTCAAATCTTCTAGAATAAAACTCCAAAACCTCTGGGTTATTAACAAATAGTTTAAAGGTCTTTGTCAGCAAATCGTCAAAGTCTAAAGCGTTGCTTTCTTGCAGTCTTCGTTCATACTCATTATACACTCTAACAACATCGTCTATTTCACGCATGTATTCATTTTGTTTTTTATATTGCAAAATTTCCATGTTTTTATTTTTGCAATTTGAAATGTGAAACATAAATTTTTTATGGTCATCGCCAAGGCTATATTCTTTTAGAATTGTTTTTACAACTTTTTCAGAATCACTGTCCGAATAAATAGTAAAATTTCTGTCATAAGCAGAGCCCAGTTTGTCAATATCAGCACGCAAAATGCGTACACACATACTGTGAAAAGTTGATATCCAAACCCTATTTCCTCCGTCAACTAAAGCCTCAACGCGAGTTTTCATTTCATTGGCAGCCTTGTTGGTAAATGTTATTGCCAAAATGTTATAAGGATTAACTTTTAATTCTTCAATTAAATATGCAATGCGATGTGTTAACAATCTTGTTTTGCCAGTGCCGGCACCTGCGGTTACTAAAACGGCACCTTGCGTGCAAAGAAGCGCATGCTGTTGTTCTTCGTTAAGTTTGTCTAAAATATTCATGCTGTAATTGTATCATAAATCTAACAAAAAAAACAGCCATTTGGCTGTTTTTTTAATCTATATTCTTAATTGGAATTTTTATATTACCTTTAAAATTAAACCAACAAAGAGTGCAATATGATTATTTGTTCATATTGCCACGCATGCTAAACGGTTAAACCTTTTTAACAACTTCTATTTTAATAGCCGATTTAACCTCGGAGTCAATTTTTACCTTATCAGAGATTTCAACACCAGCAATGGCAAAAACCTCGTTGCCTGATGCAAGAACTGGTAAAAAATCACGCTCGCGCCTAGGAATTTTTTTATCAATTAAAAAACTTTTTAGTTTTTTTGTTCCGCCACCAAATTTTTCAATAACATCTCCCTCTTTTCTAAAACGCCAAACAGCGTCTCGTGGAAGTTTTTTATAGTCTAAATATATTACATTTGGCTTAAAATCAAAGTCCTTTACTCTTTTTATTACAATTTTACCAAAGTGAGGCACTTCAACCTCGCCACATTTAAACTCGGTACAAAAGTTGATTTTTTTAGTTTTTTTGCATGTTAAAGTCAAATATTCATACTCTTTATGTGCGCAAACGCCAAGCGGTAGATTTATTTTTTTGCCATTTTCACATTCAGCCAAAGCAATAATTGAGTCGATATGTTTGCGTTCAATATCAACATTTATGCCTATTCCGTGAAGAGCCTTGAATATGATTCTGCTAATAACCGCTCTATCATAATTAAAATATGCAAGCGGAATTTTTGCCTCTTTGCCCTCAATTAAAAGAGCATGGTCGTTTAGATTATTGTTAATATAATCATCATCTTCTGTGGCAGATTTGCTAAAATTAATTAACGATCCAACAACATTTGGCCATTTTTTTAAAAGAAGTGGAAATATTTCATTACGCAAAAAATTGCGTGTGTATGTGCTATCAGAATTGGTTTCATCTTCAACAAAATTAAGATTATTTTGTTCAATATATTGCTTTACTTCTGCCTTGCTTGTATTTAACAGTGGACGAATATAACACTCTTTATGCTGATAATCCATTCCTTTTAATCCGCTTAACCCAGCACCTCTAAAAAGATGCATAAGAATAGTCTCTGCCTGATCCTGCAAATGATGTGCCAGCGCAATTTTTGTAACCACGCCTTTTTTAATAAGAGCATCAAAAACCCCATACCTAGCCTCACGAGCAGCCGTTTCAACCGAAATTGCTTTTTGCCTTGCAATTCGCATTACATCAACTTTAAACTTGCAACACCTTATGCCAAGATTTGCACAAAACTCTTCAACAAATGTGGCGTCTTGTGCACTATTTTCACGCAATGAATGGTCAACAGTAATGGCCAAAATATCAATTCCCAACTCGTCTTTTAGCATGTTTAGTTTATGCAATAAAGCAATAGAATCACTGCCTCCACTGCATGCAACACCCAAAATATCTCCTCTTTTAACCAAATTGTTTTCCTGAATTGTATTTAATATATTGTTCATAGTCGCACCCTTTAAATTTTTTATAGTATACAATTTATTTTATAATTTTCAATACAAATTACAAAATTTTTAACACAATTTACAAAAAAAGACAAATTTTATGGCAATTTTATGATAATTTGTTAAAATAAATGTTTTTCATTAAACATAGAAAAACCGTAAATCTTATTAAAATAATTTTCACAAATTAAAAATACTCACAACGAATGTGAGTATTTTAATTATCTATTTTGTGCCTTGGCTATCGGCTGTGGTTTTTTGCTCGGTTTTTGCTTTTGTTGCCCTTCTGACACCGCTTGCACTTACAACCAAAGTTGCACCTGCACATTTGTGAGTTTGAACATATGCAACAACTGCATTAATAAATTCTGATTGAATAGCCTTTTTCAAATCTCTAGCGCCCAGCAATTTTGTGTTTGCTTTAACTACTATTGCCTCAACCAAATCATCTGTGTATGTAAGTTTTATTCCGCTTTGATTATTTTTTTCAAATGACGCAATAACTGCATCTAAAAACTTTCTTGCAATCTTTTTGCTGTCATCTCTTTCAAGTGGTCTATATTCAATAACCTCACTAAATCTACCAACAACTTCTTTTTTGAAGCCCTCACCGCCAGCAACGGTTTCCTCTGTTGTTTCCTCTTGCCCGCCAAAACCAATTTTTGCGCTTTTGTTTTGCGTGTAGTTTGTAGTGCAGAATATTACAGTGTTTTCAAATGAAATCGTTTCACCCTTTGCGTTAATAAACTGCCCCTCGTCAAGAATTCGCATAATTAAGTCAACACAACCTTGATGCGCCTTTTCAATTTCGTCAAACAAAATTACACAATTTGGATTTTCTCTAACAAAATCACAAAAGTTATTTTTGTCATTATAACCAACATAGTTTGGCGAGCCACCAGTAAGCCTTGAAACATCGATCTCGTTTTTAAAAGTTGACATATCAACCACATAAATTTTGCCATCAAAACATGCATCCGCAACGGCTTTTGCTGTTTCAGTTTTACCAACGCCTGTAGGACCTGTAAGCAAGAAACTTGCAATAGGTTGATGCTCTTGCCTAAACCCTAAACTTGCAGACAAAAGCCTGCTTTTTATTTTAAACATTGCGTGCTCTTGGCCAACAACCTTTTTATCTAATGACTTTAATTGAATTGGCGAAAAATCTACACCTTTTCCATCAGTTTTTATAGAATAAGTTGCTTCTTGCTCAGCCGTTAAGTATTCTTTTAACATAAACACAGCATCGGGATTGGTTTCTAAAATTAAACTGTTTCTTGCCAACTTAATATCATCAATAGTTATGCCAAGTTTTTTTACCCACTTTGCAATCAACTCTTTATCTTTTTCTGGAGTTTTTCTAATATTCCAAAATCCCTCCAAAAAGTCTTTTGTTTCTTGCCTTGCAGTTAAATCGGTTATGCCTAGCATATTGTTACTTTCTTCAAAAACTCTAAAAAAGATAAACACCGAGGTACAAAGCATAAGCCTTTCTTGAAGTTCACAAGATAAAGAATTAACAGGCTCGCCTGAATCATATTCCGCTTGTTCTAAGCCTAACTGCTTTAAAACATATGCAGGCAACTTTTCAAACGCTTTTCTTGTTGAATCAAATAGCCTATCTTGACAAACAGTTTTATAAAGCCTTATATCAAAAGATTCCTCATTTTTAGGCTTAACCAACTTTTCGGAACAAAATAAAACATCATCAAGCCCCAAGCCCCTCTTACAAAGCATATACGCATAAATATCAATTATGCCTATTTGGTCAGAATCTTCCAGTTGCTTTTTTAGAAGATATGCAAGCATATTGGTAATTGCAAAATAACCACCATTCTTCCATGACCCAAACGGTTTTGCCTCGTCATAGGCAACATCATATAATTGTTTAACTGTTATTTCATTAACTTTTTTCATGCTTTTATCTTATCACACATTTTTTATGTTTTCAATAGTCAATTTTTCTATTGGTAAAAATTGACCATTGACATGAATGCCGTTGTTTGTTACAATTTTTATGTAAATTTGGAGGCAAATATATGCAATTTAATCAAGAAGAAAAACAACAAGTTAATTATAAAGAAATTAAAAAGCAAGTCGATTTTTTATTGGAAGACCTTTACTTTGTTAGAATTGATTCCGCGTCAGACTTGGCAAACGACACTGTTCCACAAGGCCAATACACCAATTTTGCCATCGTTGAATTTGGCACAAGAACAAGAGTTTATGATGTTATAACTCTTGAAACCTATCCAGTTGTGGTAAAGTCTTTTAAAAACACACTTAAACGCATGGGCAATCAAAAATGTGCGTACTTAAGCGAACCCTTGGCAAGAGTTTTAAAAAGAGCAGGCTTTAAAAAATGCGACCCACTTTTATCAAAAGAAGACGTTATTTTTATTAGAAGCGAACTTGCAAAATATTTAATGGCAAACCCATCGGCAAGTGCTGACGACCAAGCAAGCCGTTAGTTTTTTGTATAATACTACAAAAACAAAAATAATAATCACTAATCACTAAAAAAATGTGAAAGATACAAATCTTTCACATTTTTTTATAATTCAAGAAAATTACACTTATTAATTTAATTCTCATTTTCATTTTTTATTTGTTCAACAACCAAGTCCTCGGCAACAACTGGAGATTCTTCTTCCTCATGTTCAGAGGCAGCAACAGAAACAATCTTGCTTCCCTCTTTTAGTTTCATAATTTTAACACCTTGCGTGCTACGAGATAAAAGAGAAATATCTTTAACAGCAACTCTTATTACAACACCATTATCTGACATTAAAAGCAAGTCTTGAGTGTCTTTTGCTTTTATCATTGCAACAAGAGCGCCTGTTTTTTCATTAAATATACCAGCCCTAACGCCCTTGCTTCCACGAGATGTAAGCCTAAACTCAGTTGATAATGTTCGTTTGCCATAGCCGTTTTCTGTAATAGACACAAGTTGACATTCTTTGTTAACAACGGTTAAAGCAATAACCTCTTCATCGTCTTCAATGTCGATTGATTTAACACCCATACTGCTTCTGCCTGTGTTTCTTAACCCACTTTCTTTAAACCTAGAACATTTGCCCTTAGATGAACAAATGAAAATCTCATCATCGCCATCAGATGTTTGAGCGCTAAACAATTCGTCGCCCTCATTTAGTGTTATTGCAATTTTTCCATTTTTTCGAATGCTTGCAAATTCAAGCAACTTAGTCTTTTTAATTAAACCCTTTTTGGTTGCCATAATCAAATTGCCAGTAGTGTCTTCTTCTAACGGCAATATGGTGGTAACTTTTTCGCCTTGGTCAAGAGGAATTAAGTTGACAATTGCCCTGCCTTTTGCTTGTCGCTGAGCCTCAGGAATGTCATACGCCTTCATTGTATGAACCTTGCCCTTGTTAGTAAAGAACAGCAAATCATTATGCGTGCAAGTAATAAACAACTGGTCAACCATGTCTTCTTCTTTTGCTTTGTGTGCAGTTATTCCAACCCCACCACGATGTTGTGCCTTATATTCATCAAGTGAAATGCGTTTAATATAGCCACACTTGGTCATAGAAATTACTACATCTTCTTTTTTAATAAGGTCGGCAATATTAATGTCGCCAAGGCCAAGACTGATTTCGGTTCTTCTAGCAACTCCATATTTTGCCTTAACATCTTCCATTTGTTTGTTAATTATCTCAACAACGCGTTCTGGTTTTGCAAGTATATCTTTAAGATCTGCAATGGTTTTTTCAAGTTCTGCCATTTCGGCCTTTAAATTGCCAACCTCAAGGCCTGTAAGTTTAGAAAGGCGCATTTCTAATATAGCGTTTGTTTGGATTTCGTCTAACTCAAAACGAGCAATAAGTTTGCTTTGCGCGTCTTGCCTATCTTTTGACTCTTTAATAATTTTAACAACTTCATCAATATTAGAAACAGCAACAACCAAGCCCGAAACAATATGCATTCTATCTTCGGCTTTTCCAAGGTCATATTTGGTTTTGCGAGTTACCACATCTTTTTGATGGGCAATATAGCACGCCAAAATTTCACGAAGAGAACAAATTTTTGGTCTGCCATCAACAAGTGCAAGCATAATAATGCCGTCACTTGATTGCAACATGGTATTTTTGTATAACATGTTTAGCACAACATTTGCATTGTGGTCTTTTTTAATATCAACAACAATTCTAATGCCGTCACGGTCAGATTCGTCTTTTATGTCAGAAATTCCCTCAATGCGTTTGTTTTTAACCATGTCTGCCATTTGAATAATAAGTTTCGACTTATTAACTTGGTAAGGTATTTCTGAAATAATTATTCTAAATTTGCCATTGTTGGTTTCTTCAATTTCTGCCTTGCCTCTAACAACCAAGTTGCCACGACCTGTTCTATAGGCATTCATTATACCCTGACGCCCCATAATTATGCCACCCGTAGGGAAATCTGGTGCTTTAATTATTTCAAATAACTCTTCATCGGCAATTTCTGGATTTGCAAGCATTGCCTGAACGCCCGAACAAACTTCTTCCAAATTATGAGGCGGAATATTTGTTGCCATACCAACTGCAATACCATCTGCACCATTAACCAAAAGATTTGGAAATTTAGCAGGTAGCACCCTTGGTTGCATGCGCGTATCATCGTAGTTTGGATACATGTCAACAGTGTTTTTGTCAATATCCTCGAGCAATAGCCCTGCAATTTTGGTTAATTTTGCCTCGGTATAACGGTATGCAGCAGCGCCGTCGCCGTCGATTGAACCAAAGTTGCCATGCCCATCAACAAGCGGATGATTAATGCTAAAATCTTGTGCAAGCCTAACAAGAGCGTCATAAACCGAAGAGTCACCATGTGGGTGGTAATGACCAAGCACATCACCGACAATGGTTGCCGATTTAACATATTTGTGTGTGTGATAAAGCCCTTGCTCTGCCATGTCATATAAAATACGCCTGTGAACTGGCTTTAAACCGTCTCTAACATCGGGAATAGCGCGCGACACATTAACCGCCATTGCGTAGGCAATAAACGATTTCTCTAATTCACTTTTAACTTCTACTTTTTTAACTTTGCTATTTTCTAAAAGTTCTTTTAAATCTTTTCTATCTTCACTCATCTTAAAAATCCTTTTTAGTGCCTAAATTAAATATCAAGGTCAGTAACCAAGGTTGCATTTTCTTCAATAAACTTGCGCCTCAAGTCTACCTCTTCGCCCATAAGTTCATTAAACATTCGGTCTGCTTCAACAACATCTTCCATAGTTACTTGAAGCAAAATGCGATTTTCTGGGTTTAAAGTTGTATCCCATAATTGTTCTGGATCCATTTCACCAAGACCTTTATAGCGTTGAATATCGCCAGTTCCTGTGCCGTTTTGTTTATAAAACTCATTTAATTCATCATCATTATAAAAATAATACTCTTTTTTGCCTTTTTCTAACTTATAAAGAGGCGGTTGAGCAATATACACATAACCATGCTCAATTAATGGCCTCATAAACCTAAAGAAGAATGTTAAAAGCAAAATTCTAATATGTGAACCATCAACATCGGCATCGGTCATGATTACAATTTTTTTGTAACGCAATTTTTCAACATCAAAGTCCTCTTTAATGCCTGCACCAAATGCAGTTATCATGCTTTTAATTTCATTGTTTTCTAAAATGTGATTAATGCGTGCTTTTTCAACATTTAAAATCTTACCGCGAAGTGGCAAAATTGCTTGAAAACGCCTATCTCTGCCCATTTTTGCAGAGCCACCAGCCGAATCACCCTCAACAATATAAATTTCGCAATGGGTTGGGTCTTTTTCAGAGCAATCGGCAAGTTTGCCGGGAAGTGTTGTGCTTTCAAGCACACCTTTTCGCCTTGTAAGTTCGCGCGCGTTGCGTGCAGCCTCTCTTGCCCTTTGAGCGGTTATGCTTTTCATAATAAGTTCACGCGCTTCTTTTGGGTTTTCTTCCAAATAGTTTCCAAAGCACTCAACCATTGCCCTTTCAACTTCATAACGCATTTCACTGTTGCCCAGTTTGGTTTTTGTTTGCCCTTCAAATTGAGGATTCATAAGTTTAACCGAAATAACAGCGGTTAATCCCTCTCGGCAGTCTTCGCCAGAAAGTTTTTCAGAATCTTTAATAATTTTGTTGCGAACACCATAATCATTAATAACCTTTGTAAGTGCGTTTTTAAAGCCAACAAGGTGCGTTCCACCCTCGGTTGTGTTAATGTTGTTTGCATATGCGTGAATTAATTCATTAAAGCCATCGTTGTATTGGAATGCAACCTCAACTTCGCTCTTATCCGAAATTTTGTTGAAATATATTGGATGAGGAAAAATTGGATTTTTGTTTACATTAAGATATTCAACAAACTCAATAATTCCACCTTTAAACTCAAAGCGGTCATCATGTTCTTTGCCTTCACGCTTGTCAGAAAGAGTTATAACAATACCCTTATTTAAAAACGCAATTTCTCTAAAGCGGTTTTTAATCGTCTCATAATTGAAATCAACAGTTTCAAAAATTTCGCTGTCCGGCTTAAATGTTACAACTGTGCCACGCTTGTCGCTCTTTTCCATTCTTTTAAGCGGAGCATCGGCTCTGCCACGAGTAAATTGAACATAGTGATGATAACCATTTTGATAAACATCAACTTTAAGCCAAATAGAAAGGGCATTAACGCACGAAACACCCACTCCGTGCAATCCGCCTGAAATTTTATAGCCCGAGCCACCAAACTTGCCACCTGCGTGCAACTTTGTTAAAACAACCTCAACGGCACTTCTGCCCTCTTTTTCTATCATTCCAGTAGGAATACCTCTGCCATTATCGGCAACTGTGCAAGAACCGTCAGCGTTTAGGCTAACATTAATTTCCGTACAATAACCTGCAAGCGCTTCGTCAATGCTGTTGTCAACAACCTCGGTTACAAGATGGTGAAGCCCACGCTCATCAGTTGAACCAATATACATACCCGGGCGTTTTCTAACAGGCTCAAGACCTTCCAAAACCTGAATGTCTGATTGGTCATATTTTTCGCTTTTTGTTAGGTCTAATTCTTCATTATTCATTTTTTGCTCCCCTTAAAACAAGTTTTTACAATTCGCTTAAATTATAACACATTTAAAGCAAAATTAAAAGCCTTTTGTCAAAATTTAATATATATGTAATATATATTAAACAGTATTTATAACTCAAATAATTACTTAGCCTTTTTGAGGTTGTTTTTTTATGCAAATAACCATATTGCACTAATTTTTTATAACACCACAGCAAATAATTAATGTTAAAAAAAACCTATCGAAAGCACCCCACTCTCAATAGGTTAAAATTTTTTTATTAGTATTTAATCACCTTGAGTTAAAATTGAAATTACAATAATGCCTGCAATAATCAAAACCCACATAAGCACAAAGAAGAAAATTTTAACACCGCTTCTAGGCACCCCGCCACCAACTTTGCCAGTTTGCCCATTCATAAATGTTGTGTATGTTTTTTCTTTAAATTTATAGTCGCATTTATAAACAGGAACCAAATAATACATATATTTTTGATTAGTGTAAGCCGTGGACATGTCAAACGAAACAACCCTATCATAATGATATCTTGATAAGATTTCTCGCTTAATATTTTCCATCATAATTTGCTCAGCGACCTTTTTGCACTCTGCAACAGTGTTTTGGTAATGTTCAACCGTATAACCCATAATAAAGCCCTGCTTAAATTGCACTGCTTTTTGCATGTAATAAGGCTGAATTTGTGCAAATTGATTTTGATTTAATTTTGAACTTGTTTCTACCAAAACATCGCGTTGGTTGCTATTATGCACGCCCGATATGTTTTGATAAGTAGTATAAGTTCGCCTTTCGCCTTTAGAATTTGTTGTTGTATGGTCTTTTGCAAGCCTGCCCACATATCTACTCGTGGTTTGCGAATCAAAGCCAAAAATTGGAACATAAACACCATGAATACTTTCCACTGGCGGTGATTTTTTAAATTTATTTGGCAAAAACCATTTCTTTTTTAATCCCTCAACATATTTTTTTGAAGCGTCTTGGTCACTGAACAAAAATGGGATAATGCCATCAGGAGCAATAGATTCATCTTGCTTATCACTGCTAACTAGGTTAGACTCGCAATAAGGACAACTTGAACTATATTGCAATTTATTTAAAACAACATTTGCTCCACAGTTTGGGCATTTTAAATTTTTGGTTTCTTCTTGCCAATCACGAGTTTTTTTGCTGTGCTTTTCCATGTCGCTGTAATCATGCTTTTGCGTAAGCGCTTCACACAAAATATCTTTGCTTGTTTGGCAGTTTTCACAAAACAACTTTGCAATCTCTGGTCTATAACGCATTGCTGCACCACAAGAAGGGCACGAGCAGTCGTTCGCTTTGACAGTGTTTTCCATATAAGTTACCTTTTAAATTGTTTAAAGCATTTACAACTATTGCTTTTTGCCACAATTTGGACAGAATTTTGCTTTTGCTGCTAGTTCTGTTCCGCATTCTTCACAGAACTTTTTTGCATTTTCTACTTTTGCCCCACATTCACTACAAAATTTTGCATTTGCTTTAATGGTTGCATTGCATTTTGAACATGTAATTGTTTTTTCTTTCTTTTCGCGAGGTTTGTTTTCAGTTGACAAATTATTAGTAAATACATTACTCATAGTAACGCCAGCGCCAAGCCCAACGCCAAGCCCTGCCATGTTGTTGCCGTTAGGATTATTAGCAGAATCTAACAATGCATCGGCAGCCTTCTTTTGAGTATATGTGCCCATTTTGTCTTCGAGTACACCAAGTTTTGTGCGTTCATCAAGAGTTTTTTCAACTTCTTCAGGAAGAGAAATATTTTCAATAACAAATTTTGTTAAATTTAAACCGTAATCAGCAAATTCTTTTTGACATGTTTCAAGCACAGTGCTTGAAAACTCTCTATAATTTGCAGCCAAATCAAGTGCCGAAATTTTGGCTTCTGCCAAAGCATCAGTTATTCCTTGAATAAGCATAGGTTTAATTTGCTCGCAAACATCAGCAGTTTTATATACTGCATTTGTTCCAAAAACTTCTTTCATGAACACTTTTGGGTCAGCAACTTTAAATGAATAAACACCAAACCCTCTAACTCTAACATTGCCAAACTCTTCATCGCGCATCATAATTGGATTTTGGGTTCCCCATTTTTGCCCAATGAATTGTTTTGTGTTAACATAATAAATTTCTGCCTTGATTTTGCTTTCAAAGCCAGATGGCAAAGACAAGATTTTGGTTAAAAAAGGAATGTTTTCTGTGCTTAGTTTATATGTGCCAGGGCCAAACACATCAGCAATTTCGCCTTTGTGCATAAAAATTGCACATTGAGATTCTCTAACAACAAGCGTTGAACTTGTCATAAGTTCATCTCTATCTGTTAAAGGATAGCGATAAACAATCACATCTTTAGAGTCGTCTTCCCACTCTACAACCTTTAAAAGTTGTTTTTTAAAAAAATTAAAAAGTCCCATAAATTTTCTCCTTATAAATTAAATACATTTTATCATTTTATGAAATTTCTTGCAAATAATTTAAAGATATTAAAAAAAATCATAGCAACCCATATTTTTTTCGCTTTTTTATATTCTCGGAAGTTTTGTCTGAATGCATGCGAAGTATATATTCAAGCAAAACTGATGGTTATTCAAACTGTGATGCCGTTAGATAACGGGGTTTGCGACAGCAAACTCGATTTGCGGAGAAACGAGCAAAGCGACATCACATAGTTTATAAAAAGCAGAACACATTGCTAGTTGTAAATTTGTTTTTAACTGAACACTAATTTTAATATTTTCTAAATATTTTAATTTTATTTTTTTCAATTTCCTTTTCAGTATAATAAATTTTTCCATGTACACATTATAAAATGACATGCACTAAATGTCAAAGGGTTTTGCCGAGGCAATTATAATTTATTGGAAGCAATTTTGAAATAGTTCAAAATTAATGCTAACACATTTGCAAAATTGAATAACCATGAAGCATAAGGAAATAAAAAATGTTTATTAACAAAACCATTGACGGAAAAAATAATTTATGTGGCAAAATTATTGCTCAAAAAAGATTATCTTTAAAACTTTCTCAAAATCAATTAGCAAAACTGTTACAACTTAACGGTCTTGATATTGACAAAAACGCCATTCAACGAATTGAAGCCGAAAAAAGATTTGTCACTGATATAGAGTTAGTTGTCTTAATGAAAGTGCTAAATTTTAATATTAGCGACTTAGCAAATTAATGCACCCATTTTAATTATATTCTTACAATATTTTTTAACGCAAAAAAACAACCCTCGTTGGGTTGTTTTTTGTAACATTCCAAATTATCTCTTTGAGAATTGGCTTGCTTTACGCGCTTTTTTAAGACCGTATTTTTTACGCTCTTTCATGCGAGAATCTCTTGTTAAGAAACCTGCTTTTTTAAGTTCGGCTCTATAATATTCATCTGCTTCGCAAAGTGCTCTTGCAATGCCATGGTTAATGGCGCCGGCTTGACCAGAAAGACCACCACCATAAACATTAACAGCAACATCATATTTTGTGTTTGCACCAACAAGGTTAAAACTTTGAGTTGCAACAAGTTGATAAATATCTGAACCAAAATATTCTTCTAAAGGAAGTTTGTTAACAACAATTTTACCTTCGCCAGGAACAAGTCTAACTCTGGCAACTGAAGTTTTGCGTCTGCCAGTGCCAAGATTTTGAGGAACTGCTTTTTTAACTGCTTTTGCCATTATGCTCTAACTCCTTTTAATTCAACTTTAACAGGTTGTTGAGCGGTTTGTTCATGCTCTGCACCTTTATAAATTTTGCAACGAGTTGCTTGCTTTCTGCCAAGAACTGTTTTTGGAAGCATGCCTTTAACTGCTTTCAAAACAACGCGGTCAGAATGGTTTGCCATCATAGTTGCATAGTTTGTTTCTTTTAAACCACCAATGTAACCAGAGTGTGTTCTAAATTGTTTTTGTGTAAGTTTTTTGCCGGTTAAAACAACTTTGTCGGCATTTATAATAACAACATAATCGCCTGTGTCAACATGTGGAGTGTAATCTGGTTTGTTTTTGCCAGAAAGGATATCTGCAACTTGTGAAGCAAGACGGCCAAGAGGCATGTTGCTAGCGTCAACCAAGTACCATTTTCTTTCCACATTTTCAGGCTTTGCCATAAATGTTTTCATAATTTCTCCTAATATATTTTGCTATTTTTCAATATTTGGTTATTGCTCTTTAAGGTTAAATTTTAAAGTGAGGGGCTAATTCACAAAAAAATATGCCTTTTTAAGCAAAGACAAGCACAGTCTATCACACACAGACCGTGCTTGTCAAGCATAATTTAAACCCAAAAACTATTTTTCTAAACACTCATCAAGTGCTTTAATAATCTCCGATTTTTGCATATTTTTGCCAATAAACACAAGTTTAATAATTCTATCACCAATGTCATCTCTCCAATCCGCCTTAACATCGGCATTTTCTAAAAGAATTTGTTCTATTTGTTCTTTTGGAAGACTTGCAACCCATGGCCCAACATTAAATGCGTTTTTCTGCCTGCCGGCTTGTTCAAACATATGCATATTTTCTTCATCGTCACTAAGCCAAATAACACCTTTGCACCTAATAACACTTTTTGGAAAATTATTGTTGGCAAACTGAATAAATTTTTGTTTATTAAAAGGCTCTCTTCTTGTATAAACAAAATTATCTATGCCATAATTCAACTTTGTCCC
Organism: Clostridia bacterium; assembly: GCA_017467895.1. Classification (GTDB taxonomy): domain Bacteria; phylum Bacillota; class Clostridia; order Christensenellales; family UBA1242; genus HGM11367. The sequence continues at coordinate 17,422 of JAFUKB010000028.1, read as the reverse complement.
TCGGCAATGTTCGCATGTGCAACCTTCGCCGTGTTCATGATGATGTTCATGTTCATGGCAATGGCAGTCATGGTCTTCACCATGCTCGTGACAATGGCACTCACCATCATGGTCGTGGTCATGGCAGTGACAGGATTCGTCATGGTCGTGGTCATGGCCATCGTGTTCATGACAGTGACAATGCTCACCATCATGGTCGTGGCAATGTTCATCATGATGATGGTGCTCGTGCTCATCATGTTCTTCTGCCACTTGTTCGTTTAACTTTTTAATCCATGTAGCCGACAAAGATGCCTTTTCATATTCAAAGGACTTTGTATTTAAAATTTTGTCTAGTTCTACCTTGCCATAGTTTGCCTCCACAATTTCGGCATCGGGTTGAAGCGCCTTAATAACCGCTTTAACCTCATCTAATTGCTCTTTGGATACACAATCGGTCTTATTAATAATAATCTTTGTGCAAAACTCAATTTGCTCAATAATTAAACTTTCAACATCGTCCTCTTCATAACTTTTGTCAACAAGGTCTTTGCCTGAACCAAACTCATCAACCAGCCTGCACGCGTCAACAACCGAAACAACATTGTCAAGTCTAACAGTTGTTGGCAAGTTATATCTTTTTGTTGCATCAGATAAAACCTCAATAGTTTGAATAAGTGGAGCGGGTTCACTCATTCCACTTGCCTCAATTAAAATATAATCAAACCTTTCACTTGCACAAAGTTCTGCCATTTGCTTCATTAAATCTTCTTTTAATGTGCAACAAATACAGCCGTTTGAAAGTTTCATTAAACTGTTATCTTGCTCGCTAACAACACCGCCTTTTGCAATGTAGTTTGCGTCAATATTAACCTCGCCAATATCATTAACAATAACTGCAACCCTATAACCCTGTTGGTTTTGCAGAACATGATTAAGCAGTGTTGTTTTACCTGCACCCAAATAGCCCGTAAGCAATGTAACTGGAATTTCTTTTTTCATAAATAATACCTCTTTCTATTTTTGGTTGTTAGCCACAACATAACATTTATGGCAAACAACAAATTAAACACATTGTATTTTAACATAAAGTTTTAACTTTTCAATCAATTTTTATAAGAAATATATAAATTAATTATGAATACTTAGCCGTTTATTAAGTTTATTACAAAACATTTTAGCAAAAACACCCAACTAAAAAATGCCTCCCATTTGAAAAACTTGATTATTTTTTTTGAATATGATATAATGACAATATATTTGCGAAAGTGGCCTAATGGTATGGCACAGGCTTCCCAAGCCTGTGGTTGCGGGTTCGAGTCCCGTCTTTCGCTCCATAGAAAAAACATCGGGCTTTGGGGCTACAAAAATTGCAAACAATTTTTGCAAGCCTTGTTGCCCGTGTTTTTTCTTCTACCCGCCAAACGAAAATCCCACTTCGTTGGGCATTTTGCGGGTACTCTCGTGCGATGTGTTATCTTCGAAGATACATTAAAGATTATTTAGACTTTTACATCGGGCTTTGGGGCTACAAAAATTGCAAACAATTTTTGTTAGCCTCTATAGCCCGTGTTTTTAATTAAGAAAAAAATAAGACAAAATCTTGCCTTATTTTTATTCTTTATTCATTCTTGCCCATTGCTTCTAGCATGGCTTGCTGGTCGGCGGTTTGAAGCGCACTTACAAGTTCACCCATATCGCCATCTAAAAATGGTTCAATATTAAAAATTGAATAGTTTATTCTATGGTCAGTTATGCGCCCTTGAGGATAGTTATAAGTTCTAATGCGCTCACTACGATCACCTGTGCCAACTTGGCTTTTTCGGTTTGCCGCATATTTGCTGTCGGCTTGTTCTTTATAAAAAGAGTACAATTTAGACTTTAAAATGCTCATTGCACGCTCACGGTTTTTTATTTGCGAGCGTTCATCTTGGCAAGTAACAACAATTCCAGTAGGGAAATGTGTTATTCTTATTGCACTTTCGGTTTTATTAACATGCTGACCACCAGCACCGCTTGAACGATATGTGTCAACTTTAATGTCTTTATCTAAAATTTCAACATCAACATCTTCAACCTCAGGAAGCACTGCCACGGTTGCAGTTGAGGTGTGAACTCTGCCCTGACTCTCGGTTTCTGGCACGCGTTGCACTCTGTGAACACCGCTTTCGTATTTCATCTTACTAAAAACATCTTTACCCCTAATTGTAAGCGAACATTCTTTAACTCCACCAATTTCGGTTTCAGACAAGTCATTAACTTCATATTTCCAGTGTTGACGCTCGGCATAACGAATATACATATTCATTAACACGCCTGCAAATAATGCACTTTCTTCTCCGCCTGCGGCTCCACGAATTTCAACAATACAGTCTTTATCGTCATCTTCATCTTTTGGAAGTAGCAAAATTTGAAGTTTGTTTTCAAGTTCGTCTTTTTGTTTTTTAAGTTCATGATTTTCTTCTTTATATAAAGCAATCATTTCTGAATCGGTTTCGGTCTTTAAACTTTGCTCATTTGCTTCAAAATCTGCCACAACTTTTTCTAATGCATTTCTAACTTCAACAAGTTCTTCAAGACCACTGCGTTCTTTAACAAGTTTTTTCCATTCCTTGTTGTCGGCAATAATCTCAGGCTTCATAATAAGTTCGGTAAGTTCGTCGTAACGCTCTTTTAATTTTAGCGACTTTTGTAACATGATATTCTCCTAGTCAAGTGTGGCACAAACCACCCTTTCAATTTTATTATAGTCTTTGACTATTCTAATATCTTTAAAGTTTTTTTGCAATAGTTTTTTTACCTGTTGTGCTTGATTAACTCCAACTTCCAAATAAATGCGCCCTCCACGAGCAAGTTTAACAGTTGCACCATCAATAATTTCTCTATAAAAATTTAATCCATCAGCACCACCATCTAGCGCCAAAATTGGGTCGTGCTTTTTCACCTCATCGTCTAGGTTCTCAATATCTTTGCTGGGAATATATGGTGGGTTTGAAACAATAATGTCAAACTTGGCATGTCTACCCAAAGCAGAAAACAAATCGCTTTTAACAAAATTAACTTTAACATTATTTTTTTCAGCATTGTCTTTTGCAACGGCTAGCGCCTTGTCAGATATATCAACTGCTGTAACCTTAGCATTAGAAAGTTTTGCCAAAGTTATCGCAATCGCCCCGGAACCAGTGCCAATATCTAACACTTTTGGCTTGTTTTTTAATGCTTTAATATCGTTTAAAACTTCTTCCACAAGCCTTTCAGTGTCACTACGTGGCGACAACACATCTTTGGTAACCACAAAATCTAACCCATAAAAATTTGCATGACCAAAAATTTTGGTTATTGGTTCACCAACAGCCCTACGCTCAACCACCTTTTCAATCTTTTTAAAATCTGATTTGCTTATGCTTTTAATTAACTTGACTTCAGCCCTACCCTTGTTTAATACTTCACAAAAAATAAAATCAAGGTCACTCTTTTCAAATCTCCCTGCTTTTTCTAGTTTTTCTTTAGCAATAACATAAGCCTCGCTAAAAGCCATGTCATTTTCACTAAGCATGTTATTCTGCATTTTGTCCCTCGCATTATTAGATAACTCTAATTCACTCAGAACAATTTTAACACATTTTTGCGCCAACTGTGAAGGCTTTTGATAAATTAAAAAATTTATTGGTGCTAATAAAATATTTAACCATTTAATTTTTAATATTTCATAATATAACTCAAAAGCAACACTTACAGAAACTAAACTAACAAAAAGATTTAAAGGAAAAAAATACCACTTAGAAGCAACAACGCCAAGCATAGAAATTATTAATGTTACAAAAAACACACAAAATAAAAAATAATTTAAAAAATTAATTTGTCCATTTTGCTTTTGTTGTTGCAAACATGCGTAATTAAAACTGTAATATTCTTTTAAAATTGGCATGAATTTTATAATTAAAAAAATAATAAAAATAATAATTGATTTACAAAGCCATACAATTAACCTTTTTAAAAAAACATCAAAATTTTTAGGGCTTAGCCAAACGCTTAATTTTATTGGCAAAACACCCAACAAAACAACCGAAAGCAAAAGAGAAATAATTAAAATAATAAATACAATAATATTAGTTAAAGATATATTTAAACTTTTTTCTGTTTTTTTTAAAATACTAATATTATTTAATTCGTCCTTATTTGCAAAAAACAGGCCTTTAAATGTATAATAAATGCCAAAAATAAAATAAAAAAAGCCTCTAATTAAAAATTTATTATATTTGTCAAAATTTAATTTATTTTTTTCGTCAAATATTTTTATTTTTCCAATTTTTGAAACATTAGTAAAGCATTTCTTTTTATTTGTAACAGCAAAAACGCCAAACACACTGGGATATAACAAATATTTATTCATATTTTTATTATTTCATTTTTCAAGTTTTATTATACAAAAAACGCAACAAGCAAATATGCTTGTTGCGTTTTAATTGTGTTTTAATTTATTATAATCAACCTTGGTTATTTGCATCTAATATTTTTTTAATAAAATCTTCCATTTCCGCATTAGATACATTTTTGCCCCCATTGCTTTCATTAACCGATTTAATTAAATCTTGCAATTTTTCTTGTTCGGTTGGTTCTTTTGGTTCTTCAATGGCAGGTTGCTCAACTGCTTTTTGCTCAACATTAGTTTTTGAGTGTGGGTTTATTAATTGGTCAATTTCGTCCACAATTTGCTGAGCGGTTTTAGTTTCATCGCTAAGTTCTGGAGTTTGAACTTCATTTTTTTGACATTTAGCATAAAGCGTTTTGCCTTTAGATTTTACAAATTTGTTATTAAACGGCTTCGAAAGTTCAAGGTCTGTGTACCAACCAGCAAAAGTATAACCTTCGCGCTCTGGGACATCAACTTCCAATTCTTTGCGATTTTTTGTATCTATTGGGCTGACGATGCCCCCACCATTGGTTTCAAAATCATATTGATATCTGCGTTTTGCCAACATTTTAATTACAAAATATGCAACAAGCAACAATATGCCACCTGCTATATAATATGGTATACCGGTTACAGTATACTTGCCATATTCAAGAGCAATTATATAGTTGTCATTATCTGAAGTAACTGAAATTTGATAAGTGCCAATTCTTCCAGTATCAACATCAGCATGCAACTGTAAATTTAACTCATCGCCCTCGTAAATTTCGCCTTCAATGCTATAAGAAAGTTCTTGCATGCCAAAGAATAATACACTTGTAACATCATTTGCTTTGATTTTTATATTTGCAGGAGCAATAGTAATATGTACGGTTGCATCTATACTTTTGTAGTTTCTAGTTTCCTGTGCAACAAGAGTTACATCATACTCGCCCTTGTTAATTGGCAAAGTAGCCTCATCAACAGTTTGTTCTGGAGCACTTAAAAGCGTGTATTCTGGCATTATAGGTTTGCCACAATAACGGAATGTTTGCCATGCTTTTGATATCACAATTTGCGATGTTGCCTTTTCAACATTTATATATGTAGCAATCATTGCTCCCGAGTAGTTTTCATTGCCTTGCGTAGATACTCTTAATTTATATAAGCCACCAGTTGGAACATTAACAAACGAATCCCCTAGTTCTTCGTTGCCGTCACCAATAAGCATATAGACAAACTCAACGCCTTTAACCTCTTGACCATAACTGTCTAAAAGTTTTGCACCTTTATTTACTTTTTGTACATTGCCATTATATTCATATTCTTTAACTACCATATCAGTGTTAATTGAAGTTGTTTGCTTTGATATTGTTACCATAATAGCATTGCTTGAGTTGCTGACACTAAAGCCGTCTGCGTCAGTTAATGTAATGTTGCACAAATAATAACCGCTGTCTGCAACATTTAACACACTTACTGAATTAGTTGTGTTTTCGGCAATAATTTCGTATTCATCGCTGGCAGATTGCTTATATTGCCACTCATAAACAAACCCATTTAATCCGCTTGCATGGCTGGCACTTATTGCAATTTCACTTGCTTCACCCGAATATTCTCTGTTAACATTTGCAACATTTGCTTCAATATTAATGTCGTCCATTTCCCAAAGTGCATAAAGGCAAATGCTTTCGCTTATTGTTTGGCCATTGCTAAATGCGGTTTGTTTTTCTTCATCTATACACCATTTTATAAATGTGTAACCCGCCCTAATTTCTGGAGTGGACACATTAACTGCTGTTGTTCCGTCAACATACAAACTATTTATTGTCTTATTATATGAAACAAAACTAACTTCATAAACTGTTACTGTTGCCGAATTAGCCTCAACCGATTCATAATTGGTTCCAGAATATTCAATTATTGCACTTACAGATAAGTAATAATCTCCCTCACTTGAAACATTATTGAATAATGAATAAGTAGTTTCGGTTTGATTTTCTGTTTTTACAAGCAGAGGTTTAAGGTCTTCGCCCTGCTCTTTATATAATTTTAAAACAAAACCAGTAGCATTGCCTACCGCAGACCAACTAAAAGTTCCGTTAGCATAATTTACACTTGAAACAGCATCCAAAACAACAATTTCAAGTTCAGATGTATCTGCATAAACCGTGTGTTCTCTATATTTTAATGTTAACCTTGCCGTGTAAACATATCTACCATATGTGCTAGCAGTTTGTTCCAACTCTTTGGCAGTTGTTGAAATTTTGCTTCCATTTAAGAACCAATCAACACTAACAACCTGCATTAACTTGCCAAGATCATGAGTTATTGAGCCAACCGAAACAACATAGTTTTGACCAATGGTGTATGTTTGCCTGTCTGAAGTTAAGGTTGCCCCTGTTGGTTCTTTTAAACTCCACTTTGCATAAACAAATGCCGACAATGTGTTATTGCAATAAGATTGATAATAATCAGCACTATAACATGAATCTTTGCTACCAAACGCTACAACATTTTCATATTTAAATAAATTAGATTCAACAGGTGTTGTAAATGCACTATCATAATACCAGCCCTCAAAGTTGTACCCCTTGCGCGATGGCTCGCTTAATTGCATGCCATCGGTTGTGCTAAATACTTCTCTTGATAAATTGTCTGCAGGATTAACTCCGCCATTTAACCCATAAAACATATTCACTTGCTTATGCGTTGAGGCGTCGGCAATATATGTAACATTCATGGTAACCGGCAAAGTCATGCCAGAAACACCAGTCAAACTCTCAACCACTGTTGTTGCAGTTGTTCCTGTAGGCAAATCTGTTCCAATAGTATATTCAAACACTAAACTTGTTGGACTAGAAAAATTGCCATAAGTTGCTCTTCCGCCATAAACATAAAAAGTTCCTGAATGTTTTGTGGTAGCAATAGTTAAGTTAATTCCCGCATAATTGTATGTGTTATAAATTAAATAGTAACCATTGTTTGAAATGCCAGAAGCAGAAGATGAATATGATAAAACCATGTATTCTAAAACAGCATCGCCATTCACATACAAAATATTTGTATATTCTTCGGTTAAAGAACCATTAGAATATTCAACCAAAATTTTATATGGCCCATAACGCAAATTGCTTGCTTTTATGGTGTATTCTTTGTTTGTTTCGTCTAGTTCAATGTCAAAATCTACAGTTACATCTTCACTGCCATAAATTATGCTAATGCTGTTTATGTTAGTTGATGCAGAAATATCATATTCGTAAGTTATGTCAACATTATTTGAGAAAAATATATTTTGTTGTTTTGTCGCATTAGACGATGCTGTGTAACCAGAATAATATTTGCCTTTTAAGCCTGTTGAATATGTTGTGTATCCCGTGCCATCTTTAATGTTGTTATTAAAATAAATTGAGTCTGTTTGGTCGGCTTCGTATTCATAGCCATAAAGCGTTCCGTAAATGTCGCCATCGTTGTAAAACACATAAAGTATTCCATCGTCATCGCCGTTTACATCTTCGCCCCAAGAATTCAAGCAAATCCATGCGCCTTTGTAAGGAACGCCATTAACTGTTTCTGTAACAGTGTCATCCCAACCTATAACAGTTATTGCATGCCCGCCTGTTGTTGATGTTCTTCCACTTGGGAATTTATAACTATATTCGCCGCTTGTGCTACGCATAACACCACTGCGTCCGTGCCCAGTGTTCCAATACATTCCAATGCTAAGACCACCGTTGTTATATATGTGATTTTTAATATCTTCACGCTTTGAAGAATTATAAGATATTGCATTTATATTATCCAGCAAAGTCTTATTTGCAAATTGAGAATAATAATCATAATATGCCGAAGCATTTTCTTCTGAAATAATGTGTGACACATCATAAGTCATGTCAGATTCTAAAACCAAGCCATGAGTTGTTGTTGAAGCGTTAAACATAAGGGCATTTCCACCGTCTCCATAAACATAACTCGCACTTTGTTCGGAAGTTGCCAAACCAACCCAAGCCTCACTAAAATCATAAAACTCGCCAGTTTCAAGCATAAATGTTGTGCCAAGAGCCATGCTTGAAGCAAAAGCCCAACATAAACCATTTGCCGTTTGATTTTGAGTGTAAATAACATAATCGTCACGCAAACAATAATAAGACATGCTTGAAGCATCGGTGTCCCCAGCCTCAAAAATGAATGAAGATTTGTTTGTCACTAGGTCAAGTTCTTGCTCGTCTTCAAAAATGTAATCATTTGCAATATATGTGTTGTTTGGCTTCACAGAAACCACATCTGCCATAACATTTTGCCCAGTGCCAAGCAAACAAACAGCCGAAAAGAGCGCAAAAAGACACAGCACAAAGGCTGTTATAAAAAACTTATTAAATTTACATGTATTATTTTTCAACATTGGAACTCCAACAAAAAGATACTCTAATTCAACATAATTATATAATATAGCGTAAAATATTTCAACAAAATTAACCCCTATTACACTATTTATTTTGTATTAAAATTATATTTTTAATTATTTTTTAATAATTATTTTTCTCAATTATTCTAAAATATTTAATAATTGTTAAATTTTGATATAATTAAATCATTTACATCTAAAAAAAATATATAAAAAACTATTTTTTAACTAAAAGTATTTTTGAATTTGTAACAAAAAAAAGATGTTACAGCGCAACATCTTTTAAAATTTAAAGTAATTTACCAACAATCTGACCGCTTGTCCAAGCCCATTGCAAGTTATAGCCCCCACAAACCCCATCAACATTAACTACTTCTCCAATAAAATAAAGCCCTTTGTGCTTCTTGCTTTCTAAGTTTACTGTTAGGTCTTTTATGTTAACACCACCATGGCAAACTTGATTATTATCTAAAAACCCATCAATATTTAATTCAAAATTTTTAATAATATCGCACAAAGTATCTATTTGAAAATATGAAATATTAGAAACTTTTGTATCTGCTTTTATCTTTGCGTTTTTTATAAGAACATGGTTCAACGATCTATGAAAAAAACCAGTTAAAAATTCTTCCGCTTTATATGCTTGCAATTTGTTTTTTCTATTTAATAAATTTCTCTTTAATTTATCGTAACTCATATGAGGCAAAAGATCTATGCTTATTGTTTGCTTACAAATTCCTCGTCTTGCCAAAAATGAAGATAAATTAAAAACAACAATGCCACTAACCCCGTCTTGCCTAAACAAAACTTCGCCAGTTTCACAGAACTCACCATCTTCAAATTTGCAACAAACTTTTACTCCACCAACCCTTACTCCGGCAAGCACTCTGTCAACTTTGCACTTTAAGGCCGACAAACAAGGTTTAAATTGCTTTGCAGTTATTCCAAATTGCTCAAACATATTTAGATTTGCATAGTTGCCAAGTGCCACCACAACACTTTCAAAGTTTTCTTGGGCTCCACTTGCAAATTCAATTTTGAAACTTGAGTCATTTCGTTTAATGGCGACAACTTCGCACCCCGTTTTAAATTCAACATTTGCCTGCATTTCAAGATAATTTTTTAACACCTCCAAAACCGAAACTGCCGAGTTAGATAGTGGATAAACCCTGCCCTCTTCATCAGCATAGGTTTCTAATCCCAACGAATTAAAAAATTCAATAGTTTGCCCAACTGAAAATCTGTTTAAAAAATTATCTATGTTGTTGTTATATGCAAAACTGCCCATATTTACATTGGTTAAGTTACACCTGCCATTGCCTGTTGCCAAAATCTTTTTGCCTATTTTGTCATTTTTTTCATATATAACAACTTTTGAATTTTTGCAAGCAAAACATGCGCACATAAGTGCACTTGCCCCACCACCTAAAATTGCAATCTTTTTCATAATTACCCTTATTTTTTGTCTTGTTTTACTTTAGTCATCTCGGCAATCTGCCCCATAAATTTTTGCATTTTTTGGTCTAAAACCCTTTCAACATTTGCCTCGCCAACAAAGCCCTCTAACTGTTCAATACACATTTTAACATCGGCAATTTCTTCTATTAAATTGTCAATGATTTTAGAATTGCCATTATATTCGCCATATAAACATTTGCGTTTGTATTTGTTTATTGCAACAATAAGTTCTCCCATTTCCTCAATGGCTTGGTCATATTGCGCAACAAGCCCCCACAATTCTTCCGCCTTGTCATAAATTTTCTTTCGTTCCTCTTTTGTCATGTGCTTTCTCCCTTTAATATTTTTTAGTTTAACACAAGCACTTCAAAAAAGGCAAGAGCAATAGCACCTGCCTTGTTATATGTATTTTTTCAAACAACTATTAGCATACAATTTACTTCAACACCCGCAACAGCAACCTTGCCAAGAGTTTTGCACACATGTGTCGCCGTCGTCTTGCTTAATAATTAACTTGCCTTGGTTTAAACTCTCTTTTGCCAAAATAACTCTTTGGTTGCTACTACCACGCCATTTTAATTTTAATTCTTTTTTTGCGGGAATATAAGGGCCATCAACCAACACATCAATAAATTTTAGATGTGGCAATGCCTGAATCTGCTCAAAAGTGTAACCAGTGTAACACCAAATTGTTTTATTTGGATATTTTTCACTAATTTCTTGCATAAGTGCCAAAACAGTATCGCGATTATCTGGATATAATGGGTCGCCACCACTAAAGGTTATTCCAGAGACATAGTCTTTTTCAAGTTCGGCAAAAACTTCATCTTTGGCATTTTGATCAAATGGCAAACCACCACAAGAATCCCAAGTTTCGGGGTTTTGGCATTCTTTGCATTTGTGGTTGCAACCAGCAACCCATAAAACGACCCTCAACCCATCTCCGTTTTTTAAATCTGCTTTTGTAATATTATGATAATTCATTTTTCTCTCCAATATTATTTTGCAAAAACCCACATAATTTTGTGCGTAATTTACATAGATTTTCTATCTTTAATTTCTGCCAACTTGCCGTCGTTAATAAAACTTCTACCATTAACGCGAGAGTAACCCAAATAACCGCAAACACGGTCAACTTCGGTAATGTTTTGACTTCCGCATTTAGGGCAAACTTGCATTTCTAGTTGCTCATAGCCACAATCTTCGCAGTAACATTTTTCCATGTTTATGCCCTGATAAAAACCTTTTGCCATGCCACGACGCACAATGGTTTTAAATGCTTCCATGTTGTAATCGATTGGGTATCTTGTGTATGTAATTTTTCCTCCGTTTGAAAGTTCCCAAAAACGCTCTTCGTAATCTTGCTTTTCAATAGGCGTTAAGTCTTCGGCAACATGACAGTGGAAACTGTTTGTAAAATAATCTTTGTCAGAGACACCCTCAATAACGCCATATTTATCTCTAAACTGTTGAACCTGAAGCGAAATCAAACTCTCTGCAGGAGTTCCATAAATGGCATACAAAATGTGGTCTTCTTCTTTTATTTTTGCAACATAGTCGTTTAAATATTGCATAACTTCTAACGCAAAAGCGCCGTCTTCAATAATAGACTTTCCGTTATATAACTTTTGCAACTCGTTTAATGCAGTGTATCCAAAACTAAAAGTAACATAATCTAAAAGAGGTTTAATTGGCTCATCTGGTTTTAAAAAGCCCTTATAAAGCCCACCCTCCATAAACGCTAGCGGTGATTTTGACGCTTTAATTTTTGCCAAATAATCACGAGTTTTAATGTGCAAATGCCTAATCATTTCTAAGTAATGCTTATAAACCTCATAAAAATCTTTGCCCTCGGTTTTTGCTTTCATAAAAATCATTGGCAAGTTAAGACTTATTGCACCACCATTAAATCTTCCAACAAAAACAGGCTGGTCGTTTTCGTCAGCAGGCTTTTGTCCTCCGCGCTCATAATAAGGCGAAAGGAATGCCCTGCACCCCATAGGCGAAATTACTTTGCCATATTTTTTATACATAGAGGCAATATAGCCCTCGCCACTCATGCTTAAATAGTCTGGATACTGCGCTTTTGACGAACAATCAATAGCAGCGTCAAACAAATCTTCGCTAGACTTGCCTTTGCCATGAATATTTTCGTCATATAAAAATACAAGTTTTGGGAATAACACTGCCTTTTTAAAGCCCGGAGCACCTTGCCCGCCTTTGCGTACTTTTAGCATAGCAAGCGTTGCCATTTTTTCAAACTTTTGTTCTCCAAGCCCAAATGTAAATGTAACAAAAGGATAATCGCCCCTAGACGAACCAACAGTGTTAAGTTTGTATTCAAGTGCCTGAAAACCTTGTTCAAAATCACGCTTTACTTTGTGAGTTGCATATTCGTCCGCTTTTTTGTTAAATTCACACTCACTCATTTCAACTTCTAAATCATTAACAATGTTTTTATACTCTTCAACAAACTTGTTGTAACTCTTTACCGCATATGGTGCCAAAAACTTGTCAACTTCTGGCAAGGTAAATCCGCCATATTGCTGACTTGCTGCCGCCATAATAACATCGCCAATAACATTAAAGCAAATAGCCAAAGTTGTTGGCTCAGAATATTTTATATTACCCAGTTCAAATCCACCTTTAAACACTGTTGCAATGTCAAACAAACAACAGTTATATGTGTCAAGCCTTGCACTGCGATCATGAATATAAATATAACCATCTTTCATTGCTTGACGCTCTTCGCCGTTAATGAAGAATTTTTTGTAAAACTCGCCGTTTAACTCGTTCCAGCCCAAACAACGCTTGGTTGAAACAAGAGTGCTGTCGGTGTTGGCGTTGCTACGGTCGCCAATAAAATCAATGCTTTGAACTTTTTTATAAACATTGTCAATCATTCTTGAGAAATCTTGCTTGTAGTTGCGATAGTCCCTATAACTTTTTGCAACATCGGCATTAACCATATCTAAAACACTTTCAACGATAAAGTGCATGGTTGGAATGTCAATTAACTTTAACTCTCCATTATTAACGCTTGTTGCCATTTGTTCTGACTTTTCGCGAACATATTTTTTTATTTTGCTGATTTCATAGTCGGATAAAATAACAAGGGCTCGCGCTGCACTTTTTTGAATGGCAACAATTACCTTGTTAACATTAAAGTCTTCTTGAGTCCCATCTTTTTTGATTATTTTAAGCATGTTTTCTCCTTTATTTTTACACACAATATGTTGTGTTGCATTAAAACCAGCACCACAACATTTGTAAATATATTATCACTAACAATATATATTGTAAAACACTTTTAATCAAAATTTCAAAATATTTTTAGTAAAAACATTTGACATTTAAAACAACAACAAAAAAGCAAACTCGCAACAAATGCGTGTTTGCTCTTGTTTTTAGCCAAGTTATGCCCTTGCTAACAGGATAAAGTTTTAGCCAAACTATAAACTTTTTATTTTGTTTAAAATAATTTGCAATGATTTTGCGTCGTCAATTTGCAAAGAAAGTTCGTCTAAAATTTCTAGTTTAATTTTTTTGTTAAGTTGCTCGTTGCGCCTAAGTGCATCAAAATTTAATGGGTTTGCACATTTAGGGCAATAATTATAAACCGCAGTGTTAACTTTTGCATCGCAATATGCACATTTGTCCCCCTCAGGCGTTGTTTTTATTCCTTTTTGAACCATTATTCTTCTCTGCCTCCCTTTTCGTCAATAATTACAACTTCTCCCGCATCGGCCGTTTTTGGGCGAGCGGTTTTTGCTTTTCTTCTCTCTAACGCTTCTTTTGCGCCATAGAATTTTTGCAAAGCAATTTCAGTGTTTTGCCTGTTTATTTCGTCTATTTTCTCTTGAATAAGCCTTGCAAGTTCTTGTTGAACCATTGAGTTTTGTTGATTTAAACTTGCAATTTCTTCGCAAAGGTCAAAATCTAAATGGCTAGATGTGGTTGTTCCAAAGTTAATAAACTCTTGACACACCTTGTATTGTGGTTCGCCTAAGTAGTCATGACCATGAATGTTGTGCCTGTCGGGGTTTAATGTTACAAAAATTCTAATCACTCCATTATGAGTGCTAGACGGAGCCGTGTTGCGGTTTGATGTAAGCCTGTTAGGAAAATCCCTATAACCACCAACCGAAACAAAGTAGCAAGGTTTTTTAACAATTCTTGAGCCACCCTCGGTTGCAATTACTGCATTTTTTTCAATAAACATTTTGTTGTAGTGGCTAGTAAAATAAAAATCTTTCCCAGCCATTTTTGTTTGCAAACCTTCGGTCTTTTTTGCAACAGTGTTCATTACATTGGCAACCAAAAAGCCATGGTCAAACAATGTGTGCACTGTTCTTGGCACATTGCCTGTGTATGCATTTTTAAACTCAAAGTCAATTTCTGCCATTTGACCAAAATAACGGTCGTGCAGTCCAAGTTTGTCCATTAGCATTTGAGTTAAATTCAAACCGTCGTTTTCAAAAATTTTAATCTCGTCGGTGCCGTCTATTGCTCCAATAATTTTATGCTTAATTGGCTCCAAAAGTTCAGCCATCATGGCAACTTGCTCATAATAGTTTGGCGCATACAGTTCTCTATACTTTCTGCCACCACCCGGGAAGTAAAACAAATCTCCACCCAAAATTATGCGTGCATTGGGGTCGTTGGCAAGTTCAGCGATGTGGGCTTTAAATTTGTTTATTCTAAACGGCTTGTCATCTTTTGCAGTGCGCAAGTGTGCACCTGTTAAACCAATGTTAACATTAGAAAGCACACAAATATCTAAAAACTCTAATGACTCATTTAATCTAACAACTGCGTGCTTTGAGCGAGGTAGTTTGTTTTTGCTTGGGCTGTAACCGTCAATTTCTCTTTGTAAAGTATCTAATGTATATTCCATGCACTACTCCTCCCTGCCATCATCATTTGGTTCTGGCGTTGTTTTTGGGGCTTTAGGTCTTTTTGTCTTTAAGGTAACTTGCCTTGCAACACGCTCGGCAATTACCTCTAACTCCTGCCTAGAAATAACTCTTGGTGGTTCAATGCTTTGTGAGGCAAAATGCACAAGTTCTGGTCTATCTAAACTTATGGTGTCAATGTTAAATTTGTAAGGCAAAACCTCATACCCCTCGTTAAGAGCACTGTCTAATGCGTCATAATTTCTAACCGCGCGCACACAAATTATGCTGTTGTCGGTGTTTGGTGGCGGATATGCCGCCTCCATTGCATATTGACTTGCTTCTTCCAACGCGGGAATATTAATAGGAGTAACACTCTTTTTAATGCAAGAATATTTTTCGCCCTGAACAACTTGGTCGTCGGTTGCATAAAGGTTTTTGTGTGTATGACCTTGAATAACCATATCATAATTTCCAAAACTGCGACAAAGATTAAACATCTCTTCTATTATCTTTCCTGCTTTGCCACCCATACCACTGCCATGACGAACCAAAATTTTAAAATCCGTGTAACCCGAAGCGGTGTAAGGGCATTTAATGCGCAAAACAACTTGAGCCATATATCTTGCATATTTGTCCAAAATGCCAAGCGAAGCCATTGGCGTAACCAAGGAATCTAAGCCACTGTCACGCGCCCTTGCACCACTTTCGTGATTGCCACTGGTTGAACAAATAATTTTTTCTCTAATTAATGGGTCAGCAAGAAGTGTGTGAATAATTTTTTGTTCATTCATTGGCGGAAGCGCATTTTCAAGCGGGCTTGACTTGCCCAAATTGTTGGCATTGTTCATTAAATCGCCATTTAAAATTATGTAACAGTTTGGAATGTTTTTAACTTCTTTTAAATATCTAATAACCTTGTCAATGTTGCACCCCGGCGAACCAATGTGCACATCGTTTAACACAAGAAGCATAATTTGGCTGTGTTGCGACAAGTCATAAAACATTGTTTTAATAGGGCTAAAATCATCTGATTTAATTTGTTCTCTAAAACTTTTTAACCTTAAATCAACCTCAGCCACACTTGAAATGCTGTAAGAACTTTTCAGCCTTGTGTATTTTTTTGTTGGCTTTGTTTCGTCCATAATTATCCCCCAATCTTTGCCTACAGTTTAACATACGCCCCATGGCTTGTCAATATTAAGATATTTTTCTAAATTAAAAGCATAACCCACAAAACAAATATTCACAACAAAAAAATAATAGCAAGAAATCAATTCTTGCTATTATCCATTATTTTATACAAATGTCATTTATGCTTTTATTTCGCACACCGCCAATGGCGGGTGCAAGAGTGTTTGCAACTGTGCTCGTCACACAATTTGCTTCAGTGCGTTTTGGGGTAAATTTACCCTGCTACGCAATGGTGATTTGGAAAGCAGGGCGGGCGCCATGGGAGTCGCTGCCGGCATCGCTGTTGTCCAAAGCGCCATGGCCGTAGACATACTTCACACCAGAGAGGTTAACGTCGGAGTAGACTCCGTAAGCCGAGCGCAACCACCAGTTGCCGGTACTAGAGGTTGAGTTGAGTAAGTACCCTTCGCCGGAAGAATCGCCATCGCCAAACCATGAGTTGTATTCATTGTAACTTAGTAGCCACAATGTTTGGTCGTTAGTTGCTGGGATTGTTACATCTGAGTCTATGGCATAATCTTGCACTGTTTCACTCTCGCAGTCTTTTGGCTCAATCTTTGCCCACACATCTGATGATGAGAAGTTATAACGGGCGTCCATTGAGCCTGTGCCTGTGCCATTAATGTAGGTTTGGATTGTTGAACCACCGTAGTTTGCTCCCCAGTTGTTTTCTGCAGTCATGTTATAATTAAAAGCAATACTGTCCCCACCTTCGCTGTTTTCTAAGATATATTCTGAGATAAACACATAGGTGCCTGCAGTTGCTTGAGATATATTTGTAAACTCAGTTTCTTTAAGTGTTGCGTTATCTTTTGCTATAGCGTACCATCTGATTGGGTTGCCCGTGTCTGGGTCAGTGCCCATGTTTACAAACAGTTTGTTGTTTTCTACATACAGTGGCAATGCTTCTTCTACAAACTTATTAAACTCCATAGCAACGCTTAAGTTGTTAATATCTGGCATGGTTATGTTGCTTGAGGTTGTTGTAAGTGAGAGTGTTATTGTAAATGTTGCTTCGTCGCCTTCGGCTCCTGCAGTTTCTAGGTCTGCACTGGCTGGGCTTGGGGTTGCTGTTACTCCATCTGGAGTTGTTATTGT
>JAFUKB010000027.1 GCA_017467895.1 Clostridia bacterium | reverse complement strand
TTATGACTACGCAACCAAAATTTGTGCCAAATGAAGCAGTTAAAATTAACCTAGATAATGTTGAAATGAAAGTCAGATTAATTGACTGCGTTGGCTATATGATTAACGGGGCATTAGGTCATGAAGAAAATGATAAACCGCGTCTTGTAAAAACACCATGGAATACTAAAGAAATCCCATTTGAAGACGCTGCAGAAATTGGAACAAAAAAGGTTATAGAAGAACATTCAACCATTGGTATACTTTTAACAACTGATGGTAGTATTTCGGATATTCCTCGATCAAGTTATTTGCAAGCAGAAGAGCGAGTGGCTGCTGAACTTACAAATCATGGTAAACCTTTTGTGACTGTTATAAATTCATTAAACCCAAATTCACCCGATGTGGCTAATTTGGCTAATTCTCTTTCGCAAAAATACAACTGTGCAACAATAGCATTAAATGTAAAAGAAATGACAACAGCAGATATAGAAAATATATTTGCTAAAGTTTTGTTAGAATTCCCTATAAGGTCAATTAAGGCTAAAATGCCAGATTGGTTGCAAGCATTGCCTTTTGATAATGAAATAATAAAAAACATAATAGAAGAAGTAAAACGATTTGGTAAAGATGTTACAAAAATTGGTCATGTCGATAGAACTGCCGTTGCTTTTGCCGACGATAACAATTTTGAGCCAATTTCTCTTGATACAATTAAAATGGGAGAGGGGACAGTTTACTTTAATGTTAGACCTAAGCAAGATTTATTTTATAGGGTATTATCAAGCGAATGTGGATGTAGCATAAATAATGATTATGAACTTGTAACCTACTTACGCGACCTTGTGTATGCAAAAAAAGAATATGACAAAATTGCCAATGCGTTAGAACAGGTCAAAGAAACTGGCTATGGAATTGTTGAACCAAGATTTGATGAAATCGAGTTAGATGAGCCACAAATAGTTAAACAAGGAAGCAGATTTGGAGTGAAATTAAAAGCCAATGCCCCAAGTTTGCATATTATGTCTGTTAATGTTGAAACCGAGGTTAGTCCTCTTGTTGGCACTCAGGCACAAAGCGAAGAGTTGGTTACTTATCTTAGTGAACAGTGCGAAAAAGACCCAACATCAATTTGGCAAACAAATATGTTTGGCAAAAGTCTAAAAAGCATGGTGTGTGATGGCATAAGGTCAAAAGTGTATCAAATGCCAACCGAAGCACAGCGCAAAATGCGTAAAACATTAGGTAGAATAGTAAATGAAGGCAAGGGTGGGATTATTTGCATTTTGCTTTAATCGCTTGTGTTGCAAAAAGAAATTCTTTGTGGTATATTAATCCACGGAGAATTTTTTTATGATAGAATTATTAGCACCTGCTGGAAATTATGAAAAAATGGTAACTGCATTCACTTATGGTGCAGATGCGGTTTATATGGCTGGCAAAAAGTTTGGGCTTAGGGCTTTTGCTGGCAATTTTGACAACGACGAATTAGAAAAGGCTGTCAAATATGCTCATAGTATTAACAAAAAAGTTTACATAACATTAAATATTTTAGCGCATGAGGGCGATTTTAACGAACTTGGCGATTATGTAAAATATTTAGAAAAAATAAATGTTGATGCTGTGCTGGTTAGTGATATTGGTGTTATGGATTTTATAAAAACACATGCACCAAAATTAACTTTGCATGTTTCAACACAGGCAAGTGTTTTAAATAGTTATGCAATTAATGCTTTATGCAAGTTTGGTGCAAAGCGTATTGTTTTGGCGCGCGAGTGCTCGTTGGATGAAATTAAAAAAATTAGATCCAATATTCCTGCAGAAATCGAACTTGAAGCCTTTGTTCATGGTGCCATGTGCATATCTTATTCCGGCAGATGCTTGCTTTCAAACTATTTAACTGGCAGAGATTCAAATCGAGGAGAGTGTGTTCAGGCTTGCCGATGGGAATATTGCATTAGTGAGAAAAATCGCAAAGATGATAAATATCCAATTCAGGAAGATGAGCGTGGCACATACATTTTAAATAGTAAAGACTTAAATATGCTTGCATACATTAAGCAACTCGCCGATGCTGGTGTTTATAGTTTTAAAATTGAGGGCAGAATGAAGTCCCCTTATTATGTGGCTAATGTCGTTAATGCATATAGGCGAGCCATAGTCAACATTGACAATTTAACTACTAATTTAATAGAAATGTTAAACGCTGAACTTGTAAAAACAAGTCATCGAAAATATACAACAGGGTTTTATTTTGGCTCAGATGATAAAGAATGCTTAGAAAGTTCTTATCCTGTTCAAACGCATGAATTTATGGCTTTGGTCACAGGCGACTATGATGGCGAAAAAGTTGAAGTTGAAATGCGTAATAGATTTAAGGTTGGAGATACTTTAGAGGTTTTGTCACCAAATGAAACTTTTAATAAACAAATAGTTGTTGGCAAAATGAAAAGTTTAGATGGGCAAGAGATTGTTGATGCAAAAAATGTGCAACAACGACTATATTTGTACACAGACTTACCACTTAAAAAACACGATATTTTAAGAAAGAAGATATGAAATACTTAAAAGAAGATAATTGTATAAAAGTTTTTTCAAAAGATGAGTTTAACCCAGAACATATTTTTGAATGTGGGCAAATTTTTTCATATGAAAAACAAGGCAAAGATTATATTGTCTATGCTTCTAATAAAATGGCAAAAGTTGAAGAGCGAGAGGATTATTACTGTATTTTTACCAACCATGTAGATTATTTTGTTAACTTTTTTGACCTTAATACTAATTATTCTAATATTAAAAAACAACTTTTGTCGCAGTATCCAATGCTTAATAACGCCATTCAGTTTGGTTATGGAATGCGTATATTAAAACACGACTATTTTGAAACAATAATTTCTTTTATTGTTTCTGCAAATAATAACATTAAACGAATTCAAAAAATTTTATTTGGCATAAGGCAAAAATATGGCACATGGATGAATGGTTATTATGCGTTTCCAACAGTGGAGCAACTTCTTGACGCAACAGAAGCAGACTTTAAGGCTCTAGGTGCTGGCTATAGAGCAAAATATTTGTGCGAAGCAGTTAAATATTTAAACGGTAAAGACATTAACCAATATGCAAAAATGTCTACGCCAGACTTAAATAAAGACCTATTAAACATAATGGGTGTTGGACAAAAGGTTGCCGATTGTATTATGTTGTTTGCTTTTTCTCGACAAGATGTTTTTCCTGTTGACACATGGATAGAAAAGGTATATTGTGCGTACTTTAATGAGGAACATAATAGGGGTGTTATACGCAAAAATCTAGTTTCAAAGTTTGGCAATATGTCTGGCTATGCACAGCAGTATTTGTTTTATTTTCAAAGAAGCGACAAACATCATTAATAATTGTTTGTTGTTAAAATATTTGAATTAGTTATGAGGATTTGTTAAAATAAAAGCATGGAAAAAATTTTAATAGCCACTATTCTTCGTCCGCAAGGCTTAAACGGGGAATTAAAGTGCAAGTTAGAAAACCAAAATCATGAAATGATTAAAGATGTTAATGAGGTTTATTTAAACGATAAACAGGTTCCAACAAAGGTTATTGCAAAAAAATATAGAAATGGTTATTTATATTTGCAACTTAGCATGTGTAACACTAGAGAAAAGGCAGAACTTATGCGAAACTTTAAAGTGTATGCAAATAGAGCAAATATTTCTATTCCCGATGATGAATATATGATTTCCGACCTTATTAATATGAATGTCGTATCACAAGATGGTTTATTAATTGGAAAATTGGTTGATGTGCAAAACTTTGGTGCGGGCGATATTTTAATTATCGAACAATATAAGCGTGAATATATGGTTCCTTTTGTAAGGGATATTGTCAAGAAGATTGATGGGTGTACAAATACAATTACGGTTGATAAAACTAAATACGATGAGGCAAAAATATGCGATTAGATATTTTAACTTTGTTTCCAGACATGTTTGCTCCGCTAAAAGAAAGCATTATTAAGCGTGCTGTAGATAAAAATATTGCAGAGATCAACATTATTCAAATAAGAGATTTTTCAACCGATCCTCATAAAAAGACCGATGATATCCCTTATGGTGGTGGTGCGGGTATGGTTATGACTCCGCAACCGCTTTATGATGCAATAATGAGTGTAAAAACAAACAAATCTCAT
>JAFUKB010000026.1 GCA_017467895.1 Clostridia bacterium | reverse complement strand
GACAGGCTAGCGTTCTAACCAACTGAACTACCGAGCCAAAAAGGTTTTGTCAATATCCATAATTCCAAAAAAATAATTTTTGGTGGGTCTTCAGGGACTCGAACCCCGGACCAACCGGTTATGAGCCGGTCGCTCTAACCAACTGAGCTAAAGACCCTAAAAATTATGGTCGGGGTGAAGAGACTCGAACTCCCGGCCCCATGGTCCCAAACCACGTGCGCTACCAACTGCGCTACACCCCGTCAAAATACTGACTTTGATATAATAGTATAAATTTTAATACTTGTCAACGATTTTTTTAAATTTTACAAAAAATTTTTACTTTTTTATTTGGTTTGTCTTTTTTAATAATTACTCAATTCACAACATTGATTTTTTGACAATAATTGTCTTTATTCTTTCTTGTATGTCATATTTGTATATTTTATTCATGCTACACTAGCCTTGTTAAAAATAAGGAGAATGTTATGCAAATTAAAAATAGAATTTATGAAAACACTCTATATGTTATTTTAAGTGGCGAACTTGACGAGCATAGTGCTTATCAAACCAGAATTACTCTTGACGATATCTTTGCTAACCCGAACTTTAATCAGGTAATCATTGATTTATCTGAACTTGATTTCATGGATAGCACAGGCATTGGTGTTCTTGTTGGAAGATATAAAAAACTAAAAGACAAAAATATCCCTATTTTTATTTGTAATCCATCAAGCCATGCAGAGCGTATTTTTAAAATGACAGGTCTTTATGACATTATGCCAAGAATTTAACATATGTTTAAGGAGAACAGTATGAAAACAATAAATGAAATGGAAATAAAATTTAAAGCGAAATCAATAAATGAAGGTTTTGCTAGATCTGCAGTTGCTGCATTTTGTATACAAGCAAATCCATCTATTGACGAAATAACAGACATAAAAACTGCAGTAAGCGAAGCAGTAACCAACGCCGTTGTACACGCCTACCCTCTTGGCGAAGGCGACATTTTACTCAAAGTAAAGTTATATTCAAGCGGAGTTGTTATTGAGGTTTGTGACAACGGTATAGGCATAGACGATTATGAAAAAGCAAGAGAACCATTTTATACATCAAAACCAAATGATGAGCGTTCTGGTATGGGTTTTACTGTCATGGAAAGTTTTATGGATTCAGTTAGTTTGCAAAAGAATGGTAAAACAGGCTTATTGGTAAGAATGGAAAAAATATTTAAAGAAAATAATTCTAAAAGCGTTGCAGGTATGTAATGCTTACACAAGAGGAAACCATTGGTTTAATTAGGCGTGCCAAAAATGGCGATGAGCAGGCAAAAGAAGAATTAGTTAAAGCAAACTCTCCTCTAATTAAAAGTTTAATAAAACGATACTTAAACAAAGGCATTGAATATGATGACCTATTTCAATTGGGTTCATTAGGCTTTATTAAAGCCATATACAACTTTGATGAGTGCTTCAATACCCGTTTTTCTACCTATGTTGTGCCTATGGTTATAGGCGAAATAAAAAGGTTTATGCGTGATGACGGAGCAATTAAGGTGTCAAGAGCAATAAAATCGCAAAATATAAAAATAAATAAATATATTGAAGAGTTTACAAAAAACGAATATCGGCGTCCAACTTACGATGAAATCGCAAAGCAATTTAGTATGGATCCAGCCGAAGTAATATTTACTATGGATTCAGCAAAAATGCCCATTTCAATATACACCCCTGCTGAAGACGATGATTCAAAAACGACTTTCTTGCTAGACAAATATGCAACAGACACTAGCAATGACATGATAGATAACATAGTGTTAAAAGAAGTTTTACGCAATTTAAGTGAACGAGATAAGCAAATAATTATTTTGCGCTTTTTTAGAGATAAAACTCAAAGCGAAATTGCCAAATTGCTTGGTGTTTCGCAGGTGCAAATAAGCAGATTAGAAAATAAGATAATTGACAAAATGCGTCAATCAATCTTAACAGCCGAAGAAAATTAATAGTTATAACCGACAAAAAAGACGAGTAAATTACCGCTCGTCTTTTTATTTTGCCTATCTCATTTCTTCAATATGATTAACATAATCTAGCGACTTCATTGCTTCAATTATTTCATTATGTGTTTTATATTTTTTTAATTCTTCACTTTTTATGGTAAGCGCAACAGTATAAACACTTAAACCTGAATTTAAATAAGCCGAGTTTATTTCAATATCGTCAATTCTAAGCCCAAGTTCACGAATGGTTGCCATAAATCTAGGCAAACTGTTTTTGTTGTCTAATTCTAAATGAATTTCAAAATGGTTTGAACGATTTTTTAAATACCTTTCAATTCTTGGAAAAATTGACAAACAGCACAGCAATACTAAAAAGCCAATAATAGAAATTGTATAAAAACCAAAACCTGTTGACAAACCTAAAATTGCGCATGCCCAAAGGCTTACAGAAGTTGTTAAGCCTTTGATTGTGTTTTTTGCGGTAAATACTATTGAACTATTGCTAAGCGATGCCGAAGCAATAACTACGGCAACCGAAATAAATGCAAATGATAATCCAAAAGTATTTATTAAAAACATATCTGCCATGCCAGCAATGCTAGCAGCCAAAGACACAATCATAAAGGTTCGCAATCCTGCCGAATGCCTTTTGCTTGCCCTTTCACAGCCAAGTATTGCAGAAAACAACATTGTTAAACCCAATCTTAAAAAGATGGAACCCAATGTAATTTCCGCAGACCAATTTCCTAACAAATTCGATATAGGGTCTATTATATTCATAAATTATCTCCTCTTAAAATCTTTTTCGCCTATTGCGTTGTTGCCATGTATAATTATACAAGGCCTCTATTGCCTCTTCACTTGCCTGAGTAAAAGCCTCTTCTTCTTGTTCATATATTGGAATTTTATCTTTATTTTTCTGCTCTATCTCCTGCACGCGTTCAATTAATAACTGAACTTCTGTTTTTAAAGTTCCTTGTGGCGTTTTTTCGTCAACTTCAACAAGTTCCTCTAATTTGGTTGAATACGATTTTGACAAATACAATGCAAGTTTGGCACATACTGGGCCAATTATTTCATAAATTATGCTAGATGCCATAACAATAGTCAACAAAGCATCTCCTATTGCACCACCTAATGCTCTTGCCCCCAAAGAAGCCAAACCTATTGCCACACTCGCCTGAGCAATCAAACCCATTCCTAAAAAGTTTCTCACTTCTTTAGGACGCTTAGTAACCAAACTGCCAACAAAAGACCCAGTAAATTTTCCAACTAATCTTGTAAATAAATAAACCAAACTTACAACAATCAATGGCAAAGTGGTAACCTCTCCAATGCTTGCAAAAAGAGCCGAGAAATTAAAGCCACATCCAGATTTTACAAAAAACAATAGCAAAAATGGTGGACTAAAATAATTTGTTTGCAAAAACAACTTTTCGTCTTTGGAAAAGTTTGCATACACTGTGCCAATGGCCATACAGCCAAGGAGTGGCGAAACATCCATTAATGAACTTATTGCACAAAACGCAAACAGTATGCAAATAACAATAATCAATCTGTTATCTGAACTGTGCTTTGTTTTAATAAATAATTTTAACAAAAATCCCAACGCTATGCCTATACCTATTGATGCTAAATTTTTTAAAATAGGCATAACTATTAAGCCAAAATTAAAAGTTGTTGCATCTCCGCCAATAGAATATATTGCTAATGAAATTGCGACACTAAATGTTATTAAACTAACTACATTATCTAACGCCACCACCTGCAAAAGGTTGTCAACAAACTCACCTTTTGCCTTGGTTTGCCTAATAATCATCATTGTTGCCGTAGGAGAAGTTGCAGAAGCAAGTGCAGCCAAAATTATTGCAAAAACAAAATTTAAACCCAAAGCAAAATAGCAAACAACAAATACAAGGACTGTTGCAAACAAGGCTTCAAACAAAGTTAGAATAAGAACTTTTATGCCACCTTTTTTTAGTTTATCAAATTTAAAAAATTCGCCAATTCCAAATGCTATAAATGCCAAAGCAATGTCAGAAATAAAGTCTAACCCGCCAACAACATCTGGAGGAATAAGATTAAAACAATATGGCCCAATTATTATACCTGCTAATATGTAACCAGTTACATTTGGCAATTTAATTAGTTTTGTTAGCCTTGTCATCAAAAAACCCGATGCCAACATTATGGCAAGTGAAACAATAACTTGCGTAACTTGAGGCGTTGATGAAATTAAGTCAATAAACCAAGTCATATTTCATTGCTCCTTTGACATTTATTGTATCATATAACATATGATTTTTACAAGAAAAAAGCCCCACATTTGCAGGGCTTTTAATTCATTTGCCATTTAATTAATTTTCGCCTAATTCGTTTTTTAATTCTTCAATTTGATTAACGACTTTTTGCATCTCTTTTTTACGGTTAAGTTCATCTAATTTCTTTTTTAACATAAGTTCATCATCATAGTTAGGAACTTCACCCATTTCTTCAATATAAACAGTTGTGCCTTTATATAATTTAGCAAGTTTAAGACTTACTACAAATAAAACAATAGACAATAACACCGCAAAAACCAAAACACCAACAGTTAAATAATATCCAACAGGCAAAGAATAACCCGTGTAATACAAGGCAAATACACCAGCAATAACTGCCGTAACAGTTATGAATGTAACGAAGAACAAATACTTAGACAAAACAAATAAATTTTTTAATTTTTTTGTTTTTGTTATATCAATAGCAATATCTAACAAAAGCAAAAAGGCTATTGATAAAATTGAAATATCTAACCAAATTAAAGTGCTTGTGTTATTTACAAAGTTGTTAATAGTAAAATATCCAACCCAAACGATTGAGCAAAAAACAAAGAAAATTGTTGCTTTGTAAACCGACGATAAAATTCGTCTCTTTTGTTTATTATCCATATTACTTCCCCAAATAAAGTTTTTAATATTTTACAATATATACAACATTTTGTCAATCATGCATTAAAATATATTCCTGTTTAATATCAATTAACCATTGAACACAAAAACATTTTATTTTATCGTATTTAAAATAAGTGATTGATTATATTTGTTTTTTTATGTTATTATCATAAACATGAATTCTAAAGTGGTTTTAATTACAGGTGCATCAAACGGAATTGGAAAAGCAATGGCAATTCTATTTGCCCAAAATGGCTATAGAGTTGTTATTGGATATAACAACTCTAATAAAAGTGCACAAGAACTCGCAAATAGTTTATGCCAAAACGGGCATACTGCCATTTGCGTAAAGGCAGACATTTCAAAAGACGACCAAGTAAATGCATTAGTACAAGAAACAATAAGCACATTTGGGCATATTGATGTTCTTATAAATAATGCTGGTGTATGCAGTTACAATTTATTAATTGATGAGGACATTCAAACTATTAATAAAACCATATCTACCAACCTTGTTGGCACAATAAATTGTACAAAATATGTTTGCAAACACATGATGCAAAACAAATATGGCAAAATAATTAACATGTCTTCGGTTTGGGGGTTATATGGAGCCTCTAATGAGAGCATCTATTCCGCAAGCAAAGGCGGAATAATTGCATTTACCAAAGCAATGGCAAAAGAATTATCGTATTCTGGAATAACTGTAAACTGCATTGCTCCCGGAATTGTGGACACAAACATGATGTCAAAATTTTCTCCCGAAGAATTATCTCAACTAAAATCAGAAATACCTTTGGGTAGGTTTGCCAATCCAGACGAAATTGCTCAACTTGCATTGTTTTTGGCAAGTGATAATGCAAACTATATAACTGGTCAAACAATTCAAATTGACGGGGGTTTTGCTTTGTAAATATTGCCAATATTGCAAAATATTTCGACAAAATATTTGCATATATTGTAAAAAGTATTATATATTTATATTAATAAGGGATTGAAAAAAAGGAGAAATTTAATGAAGAATAAATCACTTATTTTAAACATTTGCACCGCAGCAGTTGGTGTATTATCATTTATTTTCTTAGCATTATTGTTTGCTGGTAGAATTACTGGCTACCAAATGCTAGAGACTTTAGGCTACCTTGATGGTGCTGAATTTACTATGGTACTCTTATATACTTCACCATTGTTTATTTTGCTCGCATCAATCGTAATGCTTGGCTTTGCAGTTGTAAACATTCTTGGAGCAACAAATGTTATTAAATCAGAAAAATTTGTTAAAGTTTCAAAAATCATTACATTAGTTGCTGCTTCTATATTTGCTTTATTTGCAGTTATAGCAATTATTATGCTTGCAACAGAAGGCTTTTCACCTGCTATCGGATTAATCTTACTTACAATAATTGCGCTCGGAGCACTTGCTACCACAATTTTAGATAAAGTTTGGAGCAAAAAGTAAAATTATTATAATTTTACTAAAACCAATCCCTTAAAAAAAACATAGGCAAAGCGCCTATGTTTTTTTTGGAGCCACTGGGCGGGCTCGAACCGCCGACCTATTGATTACGAATCAATTGCTCTACCTACTGAGCCACAGTGGCAAATAAGGCATTATATTTATTCTTATATGCCCTATTTGTTGTAATATGTTTGCTTTATTAATGCCTTAAATAATAGATTAGTTATATAACCTAAAGTTAACCTTTGTGTTATCTTCAGAAATATATTTTACACCAACTTTAACCCTGTCGCCAAGTTTTACAATTTCGTAAATGCGACGGTCATTTTTTTCAGTTGCATCTGAAACATGCAATAATCCTTGTGCACCATTATCTAATTGTATAATTGCGCCAAATGCAAGGATTTTAACAACCTCACCCTCGTAAACTTCACTAAACTTAAGTTCTTTTATTACAACAATTCTTGGGTCTTGGTTATTTTGTTTTAAACCAACAGAAACCTTTTTGTTCTCAGGGTCTAACTTAACTATTCTAAACTCATAAGTCTCGCCAACTTTAATAACTTCTTCTGGAGAGTTGATTCTTTTATAACTTATATCGCTAATATGCAAGAAAGCATCAACGCCATTTACATCAACAAAAGCGCCGTATGGCATGAGTTTTATAACCTTGCCATCGACTTTTTTCCCAACAAACGCAGCGCTCCAAAACAAATTTTCCGCATTTTCCTTAATTTGCTCTTTAAGCATTCGAATTGAGGCAACTATTTCTTTTCTATCCCGGTTAATTTCAAGAACAATGGCTTCAACTTGTTTTGATTTATAGTACCCCAAGTGATGCACCTTTGCCTCAACTTGTTCTTTTGGAACCAAAACCTTATAATCGCCCATCTTGCTTGACAAACCATAATCATTAAAGCCATTAACAACAAAAGTAAAGGTTGACCCAACCTTTAACGCTTCGGCTTTTTGCGAACCAATAATAATTTCTTCGGCTTGAGATTTAGACACCTCGATCATGCCCTCTTCATTTTTTGTGCCCAAAACAAGAACTTTAAACCTGTCGCCGATTTTTACATCATCAAAATTTTTAAAGTCAAATTTTGAAATAAATGAATCAGATTTTCCTCCAATGTTAAACACCACACCGTCATCGCGCTTTGCAATAACAATTCCATCATAAATGCTGTTTTTTTTGTAATTAGCAAATGTCTCTGATATAGAGTCCATATTAAATTTTACATTATCTTCCATAATTTCTCCATTTAACTAGTATTTTATCAAATTAAAATTTGTTTTGTCTATCAATTTCAGCAAAACGAGTTATTTGTCCTTTAGTTCAAGCATTTTTTGTCTAATAATTTCATTTGCTCTCAGCATTCCCTCTTCGCCTTTAAAAGATTCGTCAAAGTAGATTGGTTCTCCAATAACAACCTTATTAAAACCGAAAAAACGAGGCTTTTTTTTAATATACATTGGGACAATCGGAGCACCAGTTTTTACTGCGAACACACTTGCACCTGCTTTGAACTCAAGCAAATCTTCGCCTGTTTTGTTTCTTGTGCCTTCAGGAAAGATTGTTAACAACTTTTCATCTTTCAAAATTTTAACGCACGACTTAATGGTTGACAAAGAAATATTATTTCTGTCAACTGGCACTCCACCACATTTTTTAAAAAAACCACCAACAAATTTATTTTTAAACAGTTCTTGCTTTGCCAGCACAAACTGTTTGCGACCAATATGTGTAAACAAATAGATATAATCTATGTTACTTCTATGATTACATACCAAAATTGCCTTACCCTTTGGAATCTTTTTTTTATTAACCAAACGGCAAGGAAACAACAAGATAAAAGGAATAAATGTTATAATTTTTATAAGCCAAAATATCATAAAAACTCCTAATTACCAATATAACTCAAAATTTGTTCTACGCTTTGTTCTATTGTGCTATTTGATGTATCTATGTCAATAGCATCGTCTGCTCTTTTTAAAGGGCTAAAAACTCGCGTTGAATCAAGCATATCTCTAGTTTTTAATGACTGAATAACCTGTTCAAGTGTTATGTTTTGACCTGATTGTTTTAAATCCTCCAAGCGCCTTTGCGCCCTAACCCTGATATCACATGTAATAAAAAATTTATAATCAGCATTAGGAAAAACATGTGTACCAATATCTCGCCCTTCAATTACAATATCATTTTCCAACGCAAAAGCACGCTGAATGCGGGTTACCTTTTCTCTTAATTCTAAAATTTGGGAGTACACTGATACATATTTTTGCACCTCAGGAGAAGAAACATATGGAGTGCAATCTAGTTTATTAATTATAACAAACTGGTTGTTATCCTTAAATAAAATCTCAATATCTATATCATTTAGACAATGCCCCCTCTCTTCAATGGATTCAGGCAAAATTCCATTACTATATAAATAATGCGTCAAGGCACGATAAATCATGCCTGTGTTTAGGCATTTAAAACCCAACTTTTGTGCAATTAATGTGGCAAGCGTGCTTTTTCCTGTTCCCGACTGCCCATCAAGAGTAATAATCATAATCGTTGTCCTCCAATTATATTTGTTATATGCTTGTGCCCGCAACATAGCCAGTGGAAAATGCTATCTGCAAATTAAAACCGCCCGTCAACGCATCAACATCTAACACCTCACCCGCAAAATATAAGCCTTTTACCAGTTTACTCTCCATTGTTTTAGGGTTAATTTCTCCCACTTTAATTCCCCCAGAGGTAATTATGCCAAAATCTAGTGAATCAACCGATTTATATTTTAAATCAAACCTTTTTAAAGCCAAAGCAATTTGTTGAATTTGTTTGGAATTTAAAGACTTTGCTTTAAAAGTTGGCATAATGTTAATCGCTTCTAAAAATGGCTCAATTAGTGCTCTTGGCAACAATCCTGCAATTAAACTACTTACTTGTTTATTGCCTAACTCGTCAATGTCTCTTTCTATTCGCCTTAATAATTGCTCATATGTTAATGCTGGTTTAAAATCAATATATAAGTCAATATTGGTAAGCCTATTTATATAAGAACTCATCGATAAAACAATAGGACCACTTATACCTTTTGAAGTAAATAGCATTTCTCCGAAGAACTCTTTAAATAACTTAT
The DNA here is from genome assembly GCA_017467895.1 of Clostridia bacterium. Lineage (GTDB taxonomy): Bacteria > Bacillota > Clostridia > Christensenellales > UBA1242 > HGM11367. Next base: position 37,756 of record JAFUKB010000026.1, on the reverse strand, counting down.
TGCTGTGCAACGCCACCAATTTAACATTTTTTAAACTAACACCTTCAAGTGTTTTTATGTAATGGTCATTTAACAAAATTGGTACAAGTCCCGGAACAACTTCAGTTATTGAATGACCGAATTTTTTTGCAAATTGATAACCATCACCATGCGAGCCAGTTGCCGAATATGTTACACCACCAGTACAACATATTGTGGCGTCATATGTATTATACACACCGCAATTTGTTGCAATATTAAAAACCCCATTAGTTTTTTCTATTGATAAAACCTTATGGTTTAAATGAATATTTACACCATTTTGTTTGTTAAACCTTTCTAATGCCTTAATAATATCACTGGATTTATCGCTAACAGGAAATACTCTATTCCCTCTTTCAATTTTTAATGAAACACCCATGTTTTCAAAAAACGCCATAGCATCTTGACTTGTAAATGAGTTTAATGCACTATATAAAAATTTTGAATTATTTACCACATTATTTATAACCTCATTTGGCTCACAAGCATTTACAACATTACACCTTCCTTTGCCGGTTATAAACAACTTTTTCCCTAACTTTTCGTTTACCTCAAACAAATCTACCGCATGACCATTTTGCGCACAAAAACCGGCGGCTATAAGCCCACTTGCGCCACCACCAATTACAGCAACCCTCATTTATTTGCCTCAAATATACTGAAAAGTTCTTTCTCTGTAAGCGGTCTATATTTTCCCCTTTCAAGACCGCCAAGTTTTAATCCGCCAATTCTTACCCGCTTAAGCAACACAACATTTTTGCCTATTGCTTCAAACATACGCCTAATTTGCCTGTTTTGACCTTCATCAATAACAACCGACAATCTAGAGATTTTATTTTTAACACCCAAAAGTTCAACTTTTGCTTTAGGCATTCTTACACCATTTTCTACTACACCAGCGCGCATAACCGCAAGTTCCCCCTCGGTTATTTGCCCCTCCACTGTAACAATATATTCTTTATTTACATGATTTGATGGGTGTGTTAGTTTATTCGAAAAGTCGCCGTCATTTGTTAAAATAAGCAAGCCCTCACTGTTATAATCTAACCTGCCAACTGAAAATAGCCTTTCGTTTGTTTTAACGATGTCAAATATGGTTTTTCTACCCTTTTCATCGTTTGCCGAGCAAATGTAACCTTTAGGCTTATTAAACTTATAATAAACATATTTATTAGGCAAAGAAACGGCTACCCCATTGTGAGTAACCTTATCTTTTTTTATATTAACATCGGTCGCCAGTTGTGTAACAATTTTGCCATTAACACAAACCTCACCGCTCAAAATATATTCTTCAACCTTTCTTCTAGACCCAACACCACATAGTGCAAGAAATTTATTTATCCTCATTTTACCACTCTGAAATAATATCTTGAATACTACTCCATACTCCAATTTTCTTTACACTATCCATAGTATAGATTTTTTCAGAAAATAGCAAGTAATTGTCTAAATATATCTCTAATTTACCAACAACTTCACCCTTATTAACTGGCGCGTTTATTGCTTTAGGTAAGTCATAAACATATTTTAAACGAGAAAGTTCTTCTTTTGTTAATGGATATTCAAACCCTTTTTGTGTAAATGTTTTCACATTTTGTGCTCTTCCTTCAACAACTGCAACTCTTCTTATTGTTTTATAAGATGGCAACACGGTATATAGTTCATAGTTTTCATATACACTATTTAACAGTTTTTCGCTTTCCTCAAACATTGGCCCGCAATTTAAAACAACACTCACTGTTTGAAACTCATCGCGCTCACACGCAGTAACCAAACAACGACCAGCATCGCCAGTGTAACCGGTTTTTACACCAATACACCCATCAAGGGTATTAAGCAATCGATTTTTATTTTTAAGATACCTATAAGTCCCCTCACTTGTGCCACGAATCCTTGTTGATTTTGTTGTTACAATTTCTTTAAATATTTCATTTTTAAGTGCAACACTTGTTATTAACGCCAAATCGTATGCCGTTGTATAATGACTATTTGAATCCAATCCATGAGGATTATCAAAGGAAGAATTATATGCTCCACACTTCTCTGCGGTTTGTTTCATCATGTCGCAAAAGGTGTCAATATCCCCGCCAACATAATATGCAAGCGCGGTTGCTGCATCATTGCCAGATGGCAACATCATACCATATAACAATTCTCTTACCGTCATAACTTCGCCTTGCTTTAAATAGACGCTTGTACCTTCAATACCAACTGCGCGTTTATCTATTTCAAACTCTTTATCAATATTCTCACAGTTGTCTAGCACTGTTAATGCCGTGACTATTTTGGTTGTAGATGCCATGGGCAGTTTTTGATTTTCATTTTTAGCATAAAGTTTTCGCGAACTACCAGATTCAATAACGCACATTGCCCTTGCCGAAGAAGTCATTTCTGCCAAAGCCGTTACTTTTGGCTTTTGAGGAAACAACACCAAACAACATGCAATACACAAAAAAACGATTAGAATTAGATACCTATTTTTTGCCCTCATTGTTTTCCTCTTTATTTGAGTCAATTTTTGCAATAATTTTATTAATCATATTAAGCACAGTTTGATACACAGATTTATTTTCAATATCAATAAATTTTATATCATCAGTAGTTATAACAATAAATCCAACTGGCGACACACTCATACCACAGCCACTGCCACCTGCCATAGGAAAATGATTTGCAACTCGTCTATTAGATTTATCTGCATACTCGCCACCACCAACAACAAAGCCAACACTTGCTTTTGAAATTGGAATAACCGATGTTTCTGCATCCACCTTTATTGCCTCTCCAACAATGGTGTTTGTTTCCATAAGCGCTTTAACTCTATCTAATGAAATTTTGATTAAGTCATCTATGTTTGAAGTTTTGTTAAATTCTTTCATATTTTTCGCTCCTTTTAATAATTATAAACGACATAACAATGGCATAAAGGATATCAACCAAAGTTATAAAACCAGTAACCTGCAAAGACATCGTCAAAAACCTTCCATTAAATTCTGGAATATTAACTAGTGTCATTTTTGCTGATTTTTTAGAATTTTTTATGAAACCCATAACACTAGAGATTGCAACATTAATAGCACCTGACAACATGGCTGTTGCAAATGCATCTTGCATACCAATGCGAGAATAAACATTAATGTTTTTAATAATGGTCTTTTCCTTCATTTGAACGCCAAATTGCTCTAAGAATCTTAATTGCTTTTGAGAAACTTGAACTTCCACCTCTTTTTTATTCTTTTCAGTGAAAAATATTAATTTCCCATCACTTATCCTAACTTTATAAGCAATAATTTTAATGAAGAATACATATAAAGACACTGCACCAATATTGCCGAAAACATCAAAACAAGCATACACCTTGGCAAATATTGGAACAATAAGCAAAAGCAAAAAAAACACAATAACAACATGCCAAACTATTTGCATACTATTATTGTGTTTTAATATGAAAAATATATTCTTGAAGTATGTACTTTTTTAATCAACCCGAACAACATCTGGCAACGGCTCGTCGCTTTCAATTGTTTGAATATCCTCGCCTTTTAAAAATTCAGGAACAATTTCCTCTTGAGAAATTTGATGCTCTGTATATAATGCATCGGTTTCGTGTTGCACCTCTGTTTCAGCCCTAATAAGTTTAATTCGTTCAAGTAAATCTTCATATGCAGGAAGTTCATTAATATCTTTTAAGTTAAACCTCTTTAAAAACTCGTCGGTCGTACCATATAAAAACGGCTTACCAACCGCGTCTTTTCTGCCAACGACCTCAATTAAATTGTTATCAAGCAACATTTGCACTGCGTAATCTGCCGAGCGAGTGTTGCGAATTTCCTCAATTTCAAGTTTGGTTATTGGTTGCTTATATGCAATTATTGCAACAGTTTCTAATGTTGCTTTTGTTAACGCCCTTTCTCGAATTGAGTTTAATATATCACTTACGATTTCGACATATTTTTGGTTGGTGCATAGTTGAATTTTGTTTTTAAATTCAATCAGCATAATACCACTGTCACCTGAAAGTTCTTGCCTTATTTCGTTTAGTACATCATTAAATTTTTTGTCAGAAAGTTCTAACTTTTCTTTTAGAGCCTTTGTTTCAACGCCCTCACCAGCAACAAATAAGGTTGCTTTTATTATTTCTTTTAAATTATTCATTTACTGCTTTTTCCTCATTCTCATAAATGTCTATATCGCCAAACAATTCGGTTTGCTTTGCCTTAACAAACTGTAATTTTAGCAATTCTAAAAGTGCTAAAAATATGTTTAACATTTCACTTTTTGTATTATCAACTTCAAATAATTCATTAAACTTTATATGCTTCTTTTCACGAATAGTATTTTTAATTGATATTATTTTCTCAGCGACGGTAAATCTATCTTTAACAATTTTTTTTGGTTGTGCCTCTTCTTGTTTGCGCTCAACTTTGCATAACAAATTTGCAAAAGCGTCTAACAAATTGTCCAGCACCATATCTTTTAATACAATTTTAACATTGCCAGCAATTTTGTCTGGTTCTTTATAAAGTTTGTTAATATCTTCAATTTTTTGCAAACTAAGACTTGCATCCTGAAACAATGCGTATTCTTTCATTTTTGCCTTTAAATAAGTTTCTGGGTCAATTTCATCACTCAACTCTTCAGGTGCTTCCGCTGGCAAAATTGACTTAGATTTTATTTCAATAAGCATTGATGCAACTTGAATAAACTCGCTTGCACTTTCCAAATCCAAATCTTCTACATCTCTAATATAAAACAAATATTGCTCAGTTATATCTGCCAAATGAATTTCGTCAATATCCATTTTGGAATCTTTAACCAAATGCAAAAGCAAGGCAATAGGCCCTTCAAAATTATCTAACTTTATGCCATAACTATCAGCATAAACATCTGCCAAATTATCGTTTTTCATTAGCCAAATAACCCCCAAAACCCAAAGAATGTTTGCGTAATAAAACCAGTTACTAATTCATATAAAACATCAAAGAAAGGCGTTATTATAATTGCAATAAGAATAATATTTCCCCAGCGATACATAAAGTTTAAAAACTTATTATTAAGCCTAAAAACAGACTTAAGTGCATTGAAGCCATCTAAAGGATAAACAGGGATCAAATTAAAACAAAATAGCGCTATGTTTAACACAATAGAATATTGCAAGAAATAATGAATTAAGAATAAAAGGTCATTGGAATAAGAAAGCGAAACTATAACTCCCTCTGCGTTTGTTTCTACAACTGCAAGCGATGTATAAAAGAAATAAAACAAACCACTAAACACAAATGCCAAAAGCAAATTTGTAAGAACGCCCGCAATACTTACAAAAAACATGTCTCGCCTATATTTTTTAAAGTTAAGTGGATTCACTTCGACCGGTTTTGCCCAACCAAAGCCAACAACCAAAAATCCTATAAGACCATACATATCTAAGTGTTTTAAAGGATTTAAAGTCAGCCTACCAAGTGCCTTTGGGGTTGGGTCGCCCAATTTATAAGCGGTAAACGCATGAGCAAATTCATGCATAGAAAAAGCAATTACGATTGCAAAAAGATAACCTACGATAAACGCAAGTATTTTAGAAAATGATGCACCACTTTGAGCGAATCCGCTTATTAAATAAAACATGAGGTTATTATAACAAACAATTTTAATTTAATCAACCATTAAAAACACATGTTACAGTTATATGCATTTTTAACTCAATATCTCAACAATAGCATTTTATAAAAATATGCTGCCTAGCAATTTCAAATGTCAGTAAATAAATTTAATCATTAAATCTCGTCGCCAACACAAACCAATCAACCCTAAATTCAAAAAGAGCCCCCACAAAATGTGATGGGCTCTATTCTTGCCTTAAAATGTAATTACCAATTTTCTGTTATCATTTTAAAATTATCAACAAATCCCAGTGCCGTTAGGCTTGTTTTTACCGTTAGATTAATAATCTTCACAATGTTGCCATCCTTAGAGATAATTACCCTTCCTACAACATCACCAGCCTTTGCTTTTAACAAATACTCCGGAAGTTCATAATCAACTTTATAACTAGAACTTGCTCCCTTTTTATCAAAAGCAAAGAAATCCTCGGTTGCAACTATTTGTGCTGTCTTTTCTTTACATCTCTTTGCATCTATTTCTTTTAAAACAACTTCTTTATTTATTATTTGTTTGTTTTGATAGTTAGCAAAACCATAATTTAGAAGCAAAGTTGACTCTTTGAATCTATCATTCCCGCTCTTAGCACCTATAATAACAGATATCAATCTCATATTATTTCTAAGCGCAGAAGCACTTAAGCAATACCCAGCCTCACTAGTTGAACCAGTTTTGCCACTATCACAACCATCATAATATCTTATCATTTTGTTTGTATTCACAAGTTCAGTCTTTCTTCCTGATGGGTGACATAATTCATCCATCCAAATATTACTAAATTTGTGATATTGGTCAAAAGATATTAATTTTTTTAATAAAATAGCACAATCTTCTGCAGTTGAATATTGTTCTGGGGCTGGCAAACCCGTTGAATTACAATATAAAGTGTTTGTCATTCCAATTTGTTTTGCTGTTGAATTCATCAAGTCAACAAAAACACTCTCGCTACCAGAAATTGCTTCCGCCAAAGCAACACTTGCATCATTTGCCGATGCCATAATGACACTTTTAAGCAAATCTCCTACAGTGTATTCTTCGTATGGGTCAATAAAAACTTGCGAACCACCCATACCTGACGCGTTCTCGCTGGTAGTAACTTTTTGATCTAACACCAATTCTCCACGATTTATAGAATCAAGCGTAATATAAATTGTCATAAGTTTAACCATGCTGGCTATTGGCAATTTTTTATTTTTGTCTTTTTCAAAAATAATTGTGTTTGAATCATAATCAATGAGCAGTGCAGATTTTGCAGTTAAATCAAATGTTTGTTCTGCACGCACATCGACAAATTTATGCATAATACCACAACATGTTGTAAATGCAATTATAAGCATAGTACATAATAATGTAGATAATAACTTTTTCATAACCACTCCCAAGTTATTGTTATTCTCTGCATTTTGTTTCTTTTTATACAAAAAAAGTACGATAAAAACCGCACTTTTTTCATATATAACAACACAACGAAAATTTTATATTAATTTTGACAATATAACTTTTAGTTTTGCACATGCCTTTGCAGCATTTTCCAACACTTCAGCATGAGTAAGTTCAACTGCTTCACTAGCACACTCGTTTACTATAACCGAAAAACCAACCACCGACATATTTAAGTAGTTTGCGATTATGCAATCGTGAGCAGTACTCATGCTTACAGCATCGCCACCCAAACTTCTTATCATCTTTATTTCTGCCAATGTTTCGTAACTAGGACCACTCATTTGAACAAAAATACCATTTTTTAAAATTATTGATTCATCTGCAGCAATTTGCATTACCCTTTTTCTTAACTCACTGTTATAACAATCTGTCATATTTGTAAACGACAAATTATCAATTCCAACCAAAGGATTTACCCCTGAAAGATTTATATGGTCATCTATCAGCATAACATCGCCAACCTTAAACGACTGATTTATACTGCCCGATGAGGTTAACAACACAACCTGTTTTACCCCCAACTTTGCACAAATTTCTAATGGCATGCGCACTTTTTGCAAAGAACCACTTTCATAAAAATGCATTCTTGACACAAAAACAAGTTTTTTACCATTATAATCCCCAAAAACAAACGAACCACTATGCCCTTGAACTTTAGATTTTGGCAAACCAATATCATCATACTTAACAACAATCTTATCAGTCACCTCAGGCATTGCATCTATTAAACCAGAACCAACAACAATAGCAACATCAACCTTATTAATTTTATACTTTTTATTTATTATTTTAACTGCCTTATCTACAATATTCATAATATATCCCCTTTTCATAGCAGTATAACACAATTAACCCGCTTTATGTCAAATTATTAAAATCGTTGTCGGCTTAAACACAAACAATAAAAGCATTTCCACGAGCGCCACAATCAAAATAATTAAAAAAGTTGTAAAAACCTTATGCTTATAATCAGGCAGAAATCTTCCGCACCGCTTTTTCTCCTTTAACATATTTAGGAACAATATAAACACAACAGCCAGCAAAGCAACCATGACTATTTGAGCCAAAAACACAACAAGTAATGGAAACATCATTCCACTAAACCCATATTTTATAATTACAAAGGTACAATTTAATGTTATTAAAAATCCTCTATAAATTAATATTACAAAACCAAAAGCATACACCCACGGTGCAAGCGAAAACACAAACAATAAACCAGCCATCAGCGAAACAGACAAAAGCCTTAACATAAAATACTTAAAAGTATAAACCGAGCCATCAATTAGCGCATATATACTGTACTTTTTTAAATCCAAATCACCATCAAGTTTTAGCAACTTTACTGCCGTAAAAACTCCTGTAAGCAACGCTATTAAAAGCAATGCGCTCATTATATAGATTAACACCTTATTCTTATTATAGAATTCTACGAGCGCATACTTAAAACCAATCCGCCTACTTTCTTTTTGATAGTTTATCATATGGTATTATATTTAACATGTTATTAATTTATTTCAAAATTAAGCAGTTTGTTCAAGCATCCAATCAATATATACGCCATAACCCTTTGTTGCATCATTCAAAAACACATGGGTTACCGCGCCGATAATTTTACCATTCTGCAAAACAGGCGAGCCACTCATACCCTGAACTATTCCTCCGGTTAAATTGATAAGTCGCCTATCAACAACCCTAAATACAAAACTCTTATCTCCCGACGACATTTGATAATTAGTTTTTATAATCTCAATATCATACTCCTCTCGCAAACCACTAACCGCAGAAACTATAGTTGCTTTACCCAATTTAACCAACATTCTATTACCAACCGGCGCAGAAAGATTTGAATCAACAAGGGTATCACTTTTTTGAGTTTCACCAAAAACCCCGCATTTGGCATTTTTTGTTATCAAGCCATTAGGCGATTTTGTTTGAGAAAACAAACACCTAATTTCACCAGTCTTGCCCCTTTCCGCCTTATTTATTCCAACCAAATTACACAAATATATACCGCCGTCCTGCACAGGAATCTCAATGCCAGTTTCATAATCACATATGCTATGACCAAGCGCACCAAACTTACCATCTTTTGTTACAAAGGTAAGCGTTCCAACGCCTTGAGCATCATCTCTAACCCAAAGCCCCAACTTAAACTCGCCAGTTGTCTCGTCATACTGAGGCAAAATTACAATCTCTTTAACCTCTCCCCCTCTTAAAATTGACACAGCAACAGCATCACCCGTTGCCTCGTTTAAGAAGTTATATATATCCTCAGGCTTTTCTATTTTTTGATTATTGATAGATAAAATTATATCACCCGTTTTGAACGGGGACTTACCACGCCCCCGCCCCGACACTTCATTTTCGCCAACAACAATTAACCCTTGCGTATTTATTGAAAAACCCAACGGTATACCACCAATATACAACTCTTGACATTCTTGAACAACTGCCTCGACCCGCCTTATTGGGATAATTCCAAACAATTTAACCAACAAACTAGTGTTTCTCTTTTGTTCGCCACCAACCGTAAATATATTCTCGCTAAGTTCAGCACTGGCAAATTTACCAAACACGCCCTCTTCGTTAAGTTCAGATAAGTCCTCCAGCGTCATATATATACTATTTGGCATATCATATATAGCCGAATAATTTACATTTACACAAAACAGCACAAATGTTATAGCCAAACACACTCCAATAAACTTCTTTAAATACCTCTTCATTTTAACCACCACCAAACAAAATGTTTAAATAATTTACCTATACTTAAATTGCAACTCAAAACCCAACAGACAACAATACAAAGAGCCAACAACCCTCAGCAATCTTTTAGCAATTTCATTGCATTAAAAAAAGACCACTTTTTAAGTAGTCTTTGCAGTTTATTAAATGATATTCATTATAATGTATTTTTAAATTTCTGAGCCTTATCCCTTAACTCGGTTGCGAACCTCACTGCAACATCGGTTGGCTCGGCACCCGAAGCAACTGCTATATATTTTATTATCTCAAAGTCCTTCAAATATGATATTTTTGTAAAAGTTTTTCCTTCGCTTACAGATTTACTTACATATATATAGCAATCTGCCATAGCACTAACCTGACAAAGATGAGTAATACATATAAGTTGAGAGTTTTTTGCCAAACACGCCAAGCGCTCAGCAACCCTTTGCCCAATCTCACCACTAATGCCTGTATCAACCTCATCAAACACCAGCGTGGACGGCTTAGAACATTTTGCAAAAACATTCTTAAGTGCAAGCATAAACCTGCTCATCTCACCGCCCGAGATGGTTTTTGACAAACTTTTTAGCGACTCACCTGCATTTGCTGAAAGTAAAAACTCTATTTGGTCAAGACCATGTTTTGAAAAATTTGCAAGTTCAAAAGATGGAAATTCATCAAAACCAACTTTAAATATCGCATTCTTAAAGCCTAGCATTTTTAACTCTTTATCAACTTCAAGTTCAATCGTTTGAGCAACACCGCGCCTAATTTGTGAAAGTTGTTTGCTAAATGTATACAATTCATTTAATTCAGCATTTTTTTGATTTTCTAACTTAGCCAACTTTTCTTCACTAAAAAGCAAATTATCATAATCTGTTTTTATTTTTTCATAATACAGCAAAACATCTTCTATTGTAGCACCATATTTCTTTTTTAACTTCTTAATTTCTTCCAACCTGCCATCTAGTTGTTCATATTCACCTTGATTAAAATCAACATTTGTTAGATAGTCATTTAGAGTTTCAGAAATATCCTGCAGTTCAATTTTGCAAGAAACAAGCCTATCATTCAAGCCCAACAAACCATTGTCATAGTTACCCGCCACAGATAAGGCACCATCAGCCTCTGAAGCAAGTTCAACCAAAGATGATAAGCGCCCACTTGCAAGTTTTGCATTGTCAACAATCTTTTCAAAATTAGAAAGCACTTGCAGTTTAGATTTTATTTCGTCATCTTCGCCAACTTGCAAGTTGGCGTTTTCAATTTCCTTAATCTGATATTCCAACAGTTCAAGTTCGCGCTCACGATTAACAGCATTTCCACCAATAAACGAAGCCTGTTTGTTTATATCATCTACAACTGCCAAATGTTTTGCAATCTGCAACTTTAATGGTTCAATTTCACTAAAAGCATATGCATCTAAAATATCTATATGGTTTTTAATATTCAACAACTCAATATTTTGATTTTGCGCGTAAGCATCTACAAGCGCTGGAGCCACACTTTTCAGCACCGCAACAGGAACGATAACTCCATTGATTCTACACTCCGTTTTGCCTTCTGCATTTTGTGTGCGGGTTATAATAAGATAATCATCTTCATCAATTCCATTTTGTTCTAACAGCAATGACGCATCTCGTGAAACATCATCAAAAACAGCCTGAACAAACATTTTATCTTCGCCACTGCGCATATTCAATTTGCTCGCTTTTTCACCAAGAACAAAAGCAAGTGCATCCAAAATTAAACTTTTCCCCGAACCTGTTTCACCAACAAGAACATTAAAACCTTTAGAAAAGTTAATTGTTTGGTCGGCAATAAGTGCAAAGTTTTTTATCTTTAAAGTTAAAAGCATATGTAATTACCCTAAAATTTCAATAATAGTATTAGTTGCATTAAACGCCTTTGCATTGTCAGGGAAATAAATCATAACCGAATCATCTCCACAAGAGGCCCCCATAACATCAACCAAATTAAGTTTATCTATTAACGAACAAACCCCCATTGCAAATTGCTTTACAGTTCTTATAACACAAACATTATTCAGCGCCTTAACAGAAATAACACACATTTTAAAAAGATTTATGTTTTTATTGCTAACCCCCTGTTCACCAGAATCAACGAGTGCATATTTATATCTGCCATCAGAACCAATAACTTTTATCAACCCCAACTCTTTAATATCACGCGAGATTGTTGCTTGAGTAACATCAAAATTGGCACTTTTTAAGTGTGCCACTAAATCATCTTGCGTTTCAACTTCGTGTGTAGAAATTATTTCTAGTATTTTTGATTGTCTAAGCGAGCGTGCCAATTTGTGCCTCCTATATAGTGCCCGAATGCCTTTAAAATAAAGGGATTGACGGCGTTATGCATAAATATAAATTTATGTTTATTCATGCAATTTTGAATATTATACAATACAATTTATAATTATGCAAGTGTTTTATGCATATTTATTCACGGCATTTTTATGATTATATACATTTTTGAATTTTTATTAAATTTGTTTTTATAATTATTCTGGTTTATGCATATCCCGCTTTTTATGGCAGATACAATGATTTTTGCCCCTAAGGAGACAGCGAGTACTATGTCATCATTAATTAAGTATATACACTACCCCCCCACCCGATTTAATTTGCACTTTAAAGAAAACACTCATTTCATTCGCGTTATTCTTGCATTCTTAAAAAAAGCAAGGGCATAAATAGCCCTTACCTATAATGTTCAATATTATTAAAATAAACTTAGTCTTGCTCTTGTTTAACAGACTCCTCCAGCGAATTAGACTGCTCTTGTTTTTTCTTTTTATTCTTTGGTTGTTTTATAAACAAACTTAACAACTTACCCACTCTTAGAACTATCGAATTACAATTATCAATAGCCTTACGCTTTCCAAGAGCCTTACCAAATATTGTCACGCCAGCAATTAATGCAGTTATTAGAGATGCAATCAAAATTGCCAAACTTGCATTTTGTAAATTCACAGTTATTTTTGCCACAATGCTAGCACCAGCCGCACCACTTAAAATACCGCAAACATCACCCACAACATCAGCACACAAAGATGAAACCTTGTCAGCATTACGAACAAGCATTAATCCTTCTTTTGCACCCCTAACCTTTTTTGAACACATTGCAATAAATGGTTCTTTTGAACAAGCAGTTACTGCAACACCAATCATATCAGTTATTATTGCCAATCCAACAAACAAGATTATTATTATCACCGCGATAATAACTCCCGTGCTACCCATTACAAATTCAGACAACAAACTAAATGACAAAGACAAAGCCACTGCCATAACAAATATTTTAAGCGGCCAACGAGAATGCACCTGTTGTTTTTTCACTTTCTGCTTCCGCTTCGGGTTATCTTCCATAATTTTCCTTTTTGTATTATATGATATAAGCCACAACAAAAATGACTTTTATTGATTAAATTAGAAGGCAATATTTTAAGTAAACCTTGCGACATAGGTTCGGTTGGATTTCCCACTTGCCTGACTTTTTGTCACCAAAAAGCAGTTTCCTTTTAACAGCAAGCCTTTTACCGAATTGCCACTAAGAGCGCACTATAATCCCTAAAATACTTGACACATAAATGTGCCAACAGCCTAGAGGTTTTCCCAAACACCATCGCCCAGCCTTAGCCTTTTTTGCAAATGCCGTTTCATTAGCATAGTCAAAATACAAACAGCGCTAATTTGTAAACCAACCAAAAACGCCAAATCCCCGAACATCCACTCAAGGCAGGCTACACTGCACACAATTTTTGTCGTATGCAGGTTCACGCCCAAAGAGTAAGGACTAAACCGTCCTCACCGCAGTAGGTCTCCACGAAAATTGGGTTTAAAGCCATATGCCGTTACAGCCCTCCCAAAAATCTTAACTCTCAGCATCCACCCCGGTTTGGGCAACCAAGGCAAACACCAAAAACTTCACAGATATGCCCTTCGACGCCATTAAATCGCCTTCCAGATGGGTTCAGATGACTAGGATACTGCACCTTCAACTAAATAGTATCACATTTTTATAAAAAAATCAAGGCATTACAACCTTGATTTTAATGTTAAAACTTTGAATTTGCCACAAACTTAACTAAAAATTCAACCGCATCATCATATGACATCATTTGTTTCTCTCCAGTTTGCCTAAAAGAAACCTCCACACAATTATCTGCCAGACTTCTAGGACTAATAACAACCCTAACAGGGATCCCCATCAACTCACTATCGGCAAATTTTACACCTGCAGAAACCGAAGCACGGTCATCATAAAGCACATCAACGCCAGCATCTTTAAGTGCGGAATAAAGGTTTTCAGCCTTTGTCAAAACAGACTCATCATCAAGCCTTAATGGACATAACACAACCTCCCATGGAGCAACATTCATATTCCAAACAAGACCTTTTTCGTCAGCACTTTCTTCAGCAATGCATGCCAAATTTCTGCCAACACCAATACCATAACAACCCATAATAGGATTCAATTCTGTTCCATCTGGCATATGAACAAGCATATTCATAGGTTTTGTATATTTAGTACCTAATTGAAAAATATTTCCAATTTCAACACCCCGCTCAACCTTTAACACACCTTTACCACAAATTGGACACAACTCACCATCTTTAACCTTTGAAACATCAGCAAATTTTGCCCATAATAAATCACGCTCAACACAAAGACCTGTAATATGATACCCCTCTTTGTTGGCACCACAGACCAAATTGTTTTCATTTTTTAACGACTCGTCAAAAAGCACAATTAGGCTATCTGAGTGCAAACCTAATGGACCAATATTACCTTTGACCAAAAGCGTTTCATCTAAATCTTTTGGAGCAATATCTTTTCCAATAATTGCTTTAACTTTCGCCTCGCTAACATCTAAATCGCCACGAACAAAAACAATTAAAGATTTATCTTGCTCTCCCTCCATTGCATAACAAACCGCCTTGCATGTTTGCGATGGATTAATTTTGAAGAAGTTACATATTTCTTCTATTGTTTTTGCCTCTCCAGTAAATACCTCTTTGAGTTCCTCGCTCACGCAGTCTACTTTATCTAAAATGCCAGTTGCAACTTCAACATTTGCTTTATAGTCACAATCAGAACAAATTGCAATGCTATCCTCACCAATATCAGTGAGCAACATATATTCATGAGCAACCTTTCCACCCATCATTCCAGAATCACTCGCAACCGCAATTACATTCTTCAACCCCAACCTCTTGTATATATTAAAGTATGCATTATACACCCTATTGTAGTACTCTTCAAGGTCAGCCTGAGAGGTGTGGAACGAGTATGCGTCTTTCATTGTGAATTCACGCACCCTAATTAACCCCGCCCTAGAACGAGCCTCATCACGAAACTTTGTTTGAATTTGATATATCATGCATGGCAACTGTTCATAAGATTTAACAATGTTTTTTGCCATATGAACTGCCGCCTCTTCATGAGTCATGCCAAGCAACATGTCATGCCCAGTTCTATCTTTAAATCGAACCATTTCTGACCCAATAGATGAATATCTGCCACTTTCATCCCACATTTCACGAGGCATAACAACAGGAAATAAAACTTCCTGCCCGTCAATCTTGTTCATCTCTTGACGAATTATATTTTGAATTTTGCAACTTACTTTTTGTGCTGGAGTAAGCATGGAATAAATACCATTGCTAACCTGTTTAATATAACCCGCTCGCATCAAAAGTGCCTGACTTTTAACCGTAGCAGATGCAGGTGTTTCTTTTGTTCTTTCTCCTACTAATTTTGATAATCTCATATTTTCTCCTAATTTTCCTCTTTAAACAATGGTTCTTCTTTAAGAATTCCCATAAGTTCTTCTCTAATTACAACAATTTTGCCTTTAGCCTCTTCAAAAGACTTTGTCAAGTTTTTGCAAAGCACCGCACCTCTTTCATAAAGTGCAACCGCTTGGTCAAATTTTGCCTCGCCACTTTCTAGCGTCTTTATTATTTCCTCTAACTCATTTATTTGTTTTTCATAATCCATAAAATTACCTCACATCAACAACCGTTGCCATAATGCTACCATCTTTAACAGAAACTTCTATTTCGTCCCCCACACCTACATCAGATTTGCTTGTAACATATCCTTTTGAGGTTCTTATTGTTGAATAACCAAGTTTAAGCACCTCATTTGGGTTTAGTTTTCCAAGCAAATCAACTTTATGATTAAGTTCTATTTGCTTTATTTCGAAATAGTTTTTAAACGCCTTTATAAAAGCCTCTATAACCCTGTTCTCTACAGACAGTGTATCTTGAATCATATAATCATATGCTTTATCTAATGCATTCTTGGCAATATGTAGCCCATTAAACTTATTTTCATAATAATTAATAATTGATTTATTTAAAAGAGAAACCAAGTTTAACACATGCTCTTTTTTATCGGAAATATTATCACACAACAATTCTGCCGCAGCGCTTGGAGTTGGAGCACGCATATCACTGCAAAAATCTATAATAGTATAATCTGTTTCATGCCCCACAGCCGACATAATAAACTTTTTGCAATTATATGTTGCTGTTGCAACAATCTCAGTATTAAATGGTTGCAAATCTTCCATGCTTCCACCGCCCCTTGCAACAACTATTACATCGACATCATATTCATCAAGTGCCTGTATAGCATTTGCAATTTCAACCTCAGCACCATCGCCCTGAACTTTAACTGGATATAAAACTATATCAATGTTTGGATTGCGCCTTGTTCGAACATTAATTATATCTTGAATAACAGCGCCACCCTCGCTTGAAACCACACCAATTCGCCTAATGTTTTGCGGAAGACTTTTTTTGTGCGAAGATTCAAAATAACCCAATGCCTCTAAGCGGGACTTTAACTCCAAAAATTGTTTATATAAAACACTTTCACCATAATGCTCTATGTGGGTTACATTAAAGTTGAGTTTTCCTCCCTTAACATAATAGCGAGGTGTTCCTACTACTATAACACTATCGCCATTTTTGAAACCGACAAATTCAGTTGCAGTAAAACAAACACAAGAAAGGGCACTGCCAGCGTCTTTTAATGTAAAGTAAGCAGTACCCCTAACATTTGAATAGCCCGAGAGTTCACCAACCACACTTATGTTATGCAACAGTTCTTCAGCATCAAAAATTTGTTTTAAATAAGTGCTTAATTGAGTAACGGTTACTGGTTTATATGACATTTTGCTCCTCTACGATTGCTTTTAACACACCATTTACAAACGAATAACTTTTTTCAGTTGAATACTTTTTTGCAATTTCAACCGCTTCATTAATTACAACCTTAAACGGAGTTTGTTTATAAAAAAGCATTTCGGTTATTGCTATAGCCAAAATTGCCCTATCTATTCTATACACCCTTTCGGGAGTATAGCCTTTGAGTTTCGAATTTATGATTTCATTTATTTGGTTTTGGTTTTGCGCATAAAGAGAAACAAGTTCAGAAATAAACTTGCTATCTTCAACATAATCTTTATCTTCTTCTTCGGTTATTTTATCTTCTTCCAAAAGTTCATCAACAGTCAAATCGCCATTTAAAAACAAACTTTTATAAACAACCTTAAACGCAGTTTCTCTTGCTAAACTTCGCATTATTAAATAACCCCTTCTTCCTTTTGTTGAACAAAATTAACACCAACAACATGAACATTTATTTTCCCTGTTTTTAAATCAACCATCGAAGAAATGTTTGTTTTAATGTTTTCTTGCACTCTAAAACTTATATCTGGAACATTAGTCCCCGCATAAACCTTTATATATACATCAACGGTAATTTTTCCGTTTGGAGAAATTTTTAGTTTAACACCTTTGCTTTCGTTGTTTTTAAACATGCGCTTCAAAATTGTGGCAGGAGTATCTACCAGTTCACTAACGCCACTAATTTCTTTTGTTGCAAGGCTGATAATTGAAAGAAGTATTCTTTTATCACAAGTGGTTTTACCCTTGTTTGCCGAAACATTGTCTTCTATTTGAACCATAAAAAAACCTCACTATATACTTTTTAAAAGTATAGCATATAGCAAGGTTATTTGCAATTATTTTTTTAATCTAAATTTCCACAACTTTTTATTGAAACCTTTTTACAAGTTAATTTAGGCCAAGTCAGTCAACAAAAAGCAAAATTATTCAACTGGAGTAATTTGAATATTATCAATACCCGCCGATGTTTGTTCCTTGATAATTGAAACTATTTGAGCAACCTCGCTTGTTGTTAATGTTGCATCTGCACACTTTACTACTATTTTTACATTTGGCTCTATGTTAGTAACAATGCAATCCTCAAACCCCTTTGCCTTAATTAACCCCTCAATTACCAATTCTGATTCCATCTGCTCAACAATGGCAAGTTTTTTTGCTTCGGCTTTAGTTTTTGCATCTTCACTTGAATCTTCACTTGTTATAATAGCATCATAATACAACAATTCTTGATCTCTAGTTGCTTGTCTATCTTCACGATATGTTGCAAAATAATTTGCACTCGTATAAGTTGTTGTTGAAGTTTGTGTAACTTTATTGTTTAGTGCAATGTTTAAATAACCAGTTACACCAAGCAACAACACCATGGCAACCAAAATAAACACTTTTGTTTTTTTCTTCATATAATATCTCCTTTTTTGTTCTTGACTTAATATATTAACCTAATCACAAATTTATGACTCATTACATATGATATTTTAATAATTTTAATTTAATACTTGTTTCGTCCCACAACTTTAAAATAGCAAAGCATATGCAAAGCGCGCACGGTTATAACTTTTAGCACAAACAATAATTCTCTGAACCACACGCTCACATTAATCAGCACCAATTAATATTTGAATACAAGACTCATCAACATTTAGGAGTGCCGTTATTGCATTCATAATATTCAATTTTACCTGCGCTCTGCTTGCCCCACTAGCCACAACCACAACGCCACAGATTTCAGGGTAACTTTCTTTAATGACCAAAGGAGTTGCTTGACCGTTTATATTTACAATAACAACCTCTTCGGTTTTTGTTGTTTTTGTGTTTGTGTTATCGCCTATTTCATTTGAAGTTGTTATCTCCTCACTTTCTGTTGCATACTCGTATTTCATTCCGCCGTCAAGTGTAATCATAACACTAACCTTTCCAGCATCTGCAATTTGGCTTAAAATGCTTGATAATTTATCCTCTAAATATTCAGCATGCGCCTCAGCAGTAAGAGTTGATGAGTTTTCACCCTCTTTAACCGTTGTGCCTTTTGATGACATAAATATAAGCCCCAAAACAAGCACGAACAAACCTATTAAAATATATTGTAAATATTTAACATTCTTGATTTTGTTTATCAAAGGAATTTTATCCCAAAAAGATTTTTTTGTTTGATTATCACTCATAAATCGTCACCTTACTTTTATCAATATTAATAAATTCCAAAACTACACCAACCACCTCCGTTTGTATATTTGTATTCTGTAAATTTGAAGATATAACCGCATTATACAAATCGACATAAACCGCCTCAATTTGCATGTCCTGCTCAAAAATATTAGCCGAAATTGACACCACAGCACCAACTATGCCTTTTTCCTCTAAACCAACTTCTATTGACGATACCCACCCGTCAAGTTTTGCTTGATTTAAGTTATAGATATATTCATCTTGAATCTCAAACTCTACACTTGAAAACAGTCCATCAAGCGACCAATTTCCATTTATTAAAGACGGTATCGGAGAGATTGCAACCAATATAACAACATACGAAAAGACATTTTTTATTACATGATTAGTTTTCCCTTCAGGCAATATTAAATCTGCTACAACAGACAACACACATACACCCGCAATGCTTAAAACCCAACTCGAAATTGATGACACATTATCCCCCCCCTTAAAAAACATTGGCACTACACATAACCAAACCCACAGTTATAAAATACATAAAAACAACCCCCAAAATTAGTGCAACCAAAAGTTGTATGCATTTTGCAACACCAGACACAAAATTGGTAATCCTGCTGTCAGAAATCGGCTCTAAAATTGCACTTGCCAGTTTCATTAAAAATGAAAAAACCACAATTTTTATTATCGGCCCCAAAATTGTTGCAAACAATATCAAAATCCCACCAACACCAATAGCATTTTTTATCAACATGCTTGATGCCATAATCAAATTAACACCATCAGACAAAAAACCACCAATAATTGGGACTGCGCTTTTAATTGTATATTTTGCAGTTTTAATTGACACACCGTCTATGCTACCAGCCATAAGCCCCTGTATTGACACAAAAGCCGAAAAAAGCATAAGCACTATTCCCATAATCCACTTAAACACAGAACCAAAAAAGTCTGCAAATTTGTTAAACTTAATATTTGTAGTAAGATGAGAAATAATTGTAAATACAAGCATAAAGGTAAAAATTGGCATTAAAATATTTGAAAAAACAGCAACAACTGTGCCCGAAAGCATAGCCATTGCAGGCTGATAAACACTTACCGACACACTGCCACCTAAAGCAGTTAAAACCGTCAGCAATAAAGGAAAAATCAACCCCATTTGAGTTTGGACACTGTTTAATATGGTTGTGGTTAATGTTACTAATTTTGTTATCCACACAACGACAATAACAACAGTTGCTCCATAACAAACAAAGTGTATAACATCGCTCAAACTTTTGTTTTTGCCGCTATGCGAAGAGTTAACCATGCTATACAGCACCGCAATAGCAATAATTAAACACATGTATGGCAAAAAACCTATGATATCATCAATAAACACTTGGGAAATATATTCAAAAAACGATGTTGCATCAATACTAAGTTCTCCGTTTATAATGTTTTGTATCTTTTGCGAAAACGACATCTCGTCGCCAATAAGCGAGTTGTTTGCAATATCTTTTAAAATTAAATCCAATTCATAAGTATCTAAGTTTGCCAGTTGATTTTCAATATTGCCCATAATCTCTTCTTCAGCATCTTCATTTGCACTTTCCTGAGCATAAACAACCGAGTAAGAAAAGTCATAAACACGGTTTGAATAAATGGGGCTACTGACAAAAACAAAAAATATTAGTAGAGCACATAAAAACTTTTTCACATTCTCCTCGCCTTAAGGCAAAATTTCTATTATAAGATTTATCAGACTAGACAAAATCGGCATACTTAACAAAAATATAGTTATCTTACCGGCAAGCGAAATCATATCCGCTATTGTAGAATTACCTGCTGTTGTACATAAACTAGAAGAAAATTCAGTTACATAACCAATCCCAATAATTTTTAGCACACAAGCAAAAAGTTGAGTATTAATGCCAGTTTTTTGCACAAATTGTGTCATGGTTTCAACAACCGACATAAGTCCATCAATGCAACTAAACAAAATAATAGTCACTCCAGCCAAAGTTATAAAAACAGCCAACTTAGGCTTTAGAGGCTTTATAATTATGTAAGCCAGCAAAGTAATCAATCCTATGCCCAAAACCTTAAAAAATTCCCACATAAGCAATTTCCGCCTTTTAAAGTCCAAACATAGTTTTCACCGTATCAAACAACTGAAACACAATATCTAGTACCATAGTTAATGCAACAACCACACCAGCAAGTGTTGCAAATGTTGCCATTTCATCTTTGCCAGCATGTTTTAAAATTTGATTGACCACCGCCGTTAATAAGCCTATGCCTGCAATTTTTATTATAAGTTCTACTCCCATATTCCCCTCACTTAAACAACAATCAAAGCCACAAATAACCCAACCAATATACCCAACTTTGTATAAAGTGGACAATATTTATCGCTATCAGTTTTTGCCCCCACATTGAACTCCTCAACTCTTTTTAAAAAGTTGTTTATCATTTCGTTTTGATTAAAAACATCGGTCTTTCCTAAATTCATAAAAAAATCTGACATAATCGCCATTTCACTTTCACTTAAGATATCAACACCAAAAAACAAATCTTGATTAGCATCTACATTCTCAATCAAATACTTTTGTTTATAATTACTCAGCAACTTTTCAAAAATCTTACTACTCGTGTTTGACCTTACTTCATCAATTATTAAAACAAGTTTTTTCATAGAAAAGTTAATGTCAGATTTAAGTTGCAGAACAAACACCCGCAGTTCGATAAAAAATTTTTTGCGGTCAACATAACTATTTGCTAACCCTCTCCCAAGAACTCCACACAAAACAACAACAGCAACAACCATCACAATCTTCATAGCGAGCCCCCATAAATTTTTGTAAGATTATCTTTATACACTCCCTCAATCGTTCCTACCCCATTTTCTTTGGACAAAACAACGAATCGATCAAAGCATTTTTCCTCTAATAGTTCAGCAAACTCCGACTTATTTTTTAATTCATCAATGCTAGAAGCATGCACGGTCGCTATAACCTTTACACCACTATTAATGGCACATTTGAGCGCATAAAAATCTTCCCTTGCTCCCAATTCGTCTGTTACGATAATATCTGGCGACATGCCGCGCAACCCAAGCAAAATGGATTCACTCTTACTCAAAAAACATAGCGAATCATAAA
The DNA here is from genome assembly GCA_017467895.1 of Clostridia bacterium. Lineage (GTDB taxonomy): Bacteria > Bacillota > Clostridia > Christensenellales > UBA1242 > HGM11367. Next base: position 15,375 of record JAFUKB010000026.1, on the reverse strand, counting down.
AGTTGCCTAGATTAAAACCATCAACGCCTGCAGTAATTTCGCCCCTCTCATCTGCAATAAAAATATTAAATGGATACCCGTGATACGAAAGTTGATATACAATATCACGAAGCATGGTTGTTTTTCCTCCACCCGGTGGAGCAATAATTAGAACATTATTAAGTTTGCCATTGTTTACAACATGATTAAATATGGGCAAACTGGCATTTTTAATTAAATGTGGCAAACGAATACACAACGAAGAAAACTCATTGATTGTTTTAATTTTTTCATCTTTAACAACCGTGCCACAAACACCTATTCTAACTCCACCCTTTACAGTTATAAAACCTTGTTTTAATTGTTCATTTATAGAATAAATAGAAAAATCGCTAGCCTTAAACACAATATCTGTTAACATATCTCGTGTGGCAAAAATAGCCTGATTAGGATTATTACACAACCCCTGTTCTCCCAAAAAATACTGTTTTGTATTACACAAAACACTAATTGGCTTGCCAACCCGCAAACGCACCTCGTTTATTTCCATCATGCTAGACTTTAATGTTAAAGCCGTATAGATTTTTAATGGTAAAATATCTTTCAACATAGAAACCCTTTTGCAATATTTATATTTTCAAGTAATAACAAAATGCAGATATTACAAAAAGACATAAAAAAAGACACAGCGCAAACTGCCGTGCCTTTATAGTGTTATAAAATTATTTAACTCTTTCCATATATGAACCATCACGCGTGTCAACTCTAATTAAATCGCCCTGATTAACAAAAAGAGGAACTTTAATTTCAAAACCTGTTTCAAGTTTTGCTGGTTTATAGCCCGCTTTTGAAGTGTCACCCTGAATGCCCGGTTCGGTTTCAGTAACTTCCAACTCTACAAAAGTTGGTGGCAAAACGCTAAACGCACTACCTTTATAAAATTGAATAGTAGCATTCATGTTTTCTTTCATAAAGTTCATTGCGCCTTCAACTTGCGATTTGTTTAATGGGATTTGGTCATATGTTTCCATATCCATAAAATAATATAAATCTGCTTCGTTGTAAAGATATTGCATTTCTTTTCTTTCTATTGTTGCACTTTGGAATTTATCTGTTGGATTAAAAGTTCTTTCCAAAACTTGACCCGTAATAACATTTTTTATTGTAGTCCTTACAAATGGAGAACCCTTGCCTGGTTTTACATGCAAAAAGTCAACAACTACAAAAACATTGCCTTCATATTCAAATGTTACGCCTTTTCTAAAATCGCCTGCTGTTATCATTATAATTTCTCCTTATTCTCTTGTTTCCATGATATATTAGCACACAACACAAAAATTGTCTAGCACTTTTTTCACAACCAATTTATTCACAAAAATCGTATATTTCTTTTAGTTTTATAGCGTCCTCCATCATTCGTTCCTTAGATTCACAAATAACAGTTGGAGTCAAATTATATTCTTTTAATACACATGCAAGCGGAGCAAATTCTGGACCATATCTAGAGTCATCTAAATTAAGGTGTTTTACCTCGCCTTTTTCAGTATATTCAATTTTACTAAAATGAATATGGCAATTTTTAACCTTTTCAAAACCAAGTTGATTTATTGAGTAATCAAAAATACGCCTATAATCATCTGCAGTTTTTAATCCGCCTTGCAAAATACAATTAATATGCCCAAAGTCGTATGTTGGTACAAGAATAGGGTCTTTTTTACAAAAACCAACAATTTCTTCATATGTTCCTATTTGAAGGTATTTCCCCATTGTTTCTGGGCATATTTTACCCACAGAATCAAGGTTGTTATCGTAAATAATTTTTAAACACTCATCAAGCCTTTTTTCAGTTAACAAAAGTGCATGCTGGCGATCCTGTTTCCCACACGAAGCAAGATGAACAACATATTTTTTGCCACCCATAATCTTTAGATACTCCATACCCCTTTTAACATAGTCATATGACTTTTTTGCCATTTCATCATTTTCATTAGCAAAGTTAATATAATATGGAGCATGTAAACTAATAGAAACATTATTTTTATAAGCCTCTTCGCCCAAAACTTTTGCCGTTTCAAGCCCCATGGTGAAACCCCTGCCAAACGAATATTCATATGCGTAAAGACCATGATCTGCACACCATTTTGGTGCTTGTATGCTTTGTTTGTTTCCATCATCATAAAATATTTTACTATTGCCTGAAGGACCAAATTTTATTTTATCCATAAAAATCACAACTCCAAATAACTAATTTTGCCTTGTTCGATATCATGTAATGTACAAGAATTGTCAATAGAAAAACCACCACATTTTGTGCGTATAATACTTAGCATAGTACCGCATGTTGATAATGCACCCGCCAAATCTCTACAAATACTTCTTATATATGTTCCACTAGAACAGGTGATTTCAAATTGAAAATTATTATCTGAGAATTCTCTTAAAAGTCTAATATTATAAATTTCTATTTCTTTTGGTTTAAGTTCTACAGCCTTTCCTTTTCTGGCAAGATCACACGCCTTTTGTCCATTTATTTTTTTTGCAGAAAATGCAGGTGGCATTTGATTTTGTTTACCCAAAAAACTTGGAAGAATCTTTTCTATTTGATGTCTTGATATATCAACCTCGCAAGATTTTATTATACTACCCTCGCTATCCAAGGTATCCGTTTCATATCCAAAATGAAAAACCGCAATATATGTTTTTATTTTTTTAAGATATTCGTCAAACAGTTTTGTGCCCTTATTTACCCCAACAAGCAAAACGCCCGTACCCAAAGGATCAAGCGTGCCCATATGCCCTGCCTTTTTAACTCCTAGCAACCTTGCAACCTTTTTAACAGCAAAAAAGGAGGACATACCGGTAGGTTTATTTAGATTTATAATAGCATTTTTATCAAACATAATTTCCTCGTTAATTTGCATCTTGTTGATTAATTTCATTTAAGCATTCTTTATATATTAAGTCAATATTTTTAATTAACGCACCAGTAAAGGCAAAGCCGGACGCCTGTTTATGTCCGCCTCCACCAAACTTTTCGGCAACTCTAGCAACATTATACCCCTCTTTTGACCTTAACGAGACAGTGTAAGTATTTTTATCTTTCTGTTTAACCATAAATGCAATTTTATTGTCGGCAGTGTTCAGCATTTCGTTTACAAATGTTGGAGAATCATCAACGCCACATTCTTCAAATATTTTTTTAGTGAAAGCAACATATGCAACTTGCTTTTTTATCTTCATATTATCATAGCCATATTTTCTTAGTGCTATTTCTTCATATGTTTGGTGTTTTTGAAAAATAAAGACAATATTATTTTTATCTGCACCATGTTTTAAGCATTCCATAGCAACCCTAAATGTATTTTCATTTGTGTTGTCATTTTGAAAACAATTTGTGTCGCCAATTATTCCTGCAAAGATATAGTTTGCAATTTGAGGCGTTATTTTTGCCCTCATTGCAACAGCCAAATCAAATATAATCTCGCTACAACTTGATTTATTTGCGTCAACATATGCATATTTTGCCGGCAAATCTCGAGATGCATGATGGTCTATTGAAATTACATTTTCAAAGTTGGATATCACTGCGTAATGCTTACCTGTTTGCCTTACACTAGGCAAATCTACAGTTACAATAGTATCATAATCATTTGGATTAATGTCGCCATCGTAGCCCTTTGGCAAGTTATAGAATGAAATTATACCTCTTTTGCTATCGGTATCAACAAACATAGATACTTCTTTTTTAAACTGCTTTAATATACAAGAAAGAGCAGTCATACTGCTCAAACAATCGGGATCAGGCGATATGTGTGCAATTATGGCTACTCTTTTACTCTTCTTTAATTGTTTTATTATTTGTTTCATGCTTCCTCTAAATGATTAATTTTCCTCATCATTATCTATTTCGGCAGGAATATCTAATGTCTTAAGAATATCATTAATTCTCTCGCTATTATCTTCTCCCACATCAACAACAAATTCTAGTTCTGGTGCAAATGGCAATTTTACCATTGCAATGAGTTCTCTTTTTAAAAACCCTTCTATTTTTTGAAGTCTTTTTTGAACATCGTGCTTGTTTGCATTTAAAACACTAAAACCCACTTTGCAATGACGAAAATCTGCTGAGGTTTTTGCATATGTTAATGTTATAAACAAGTTTTTTATTCTTGGGTCATTAACTTTTTGGTTAATTATATAAGACAATGCTTTAATTATTTCAGCATTGGCGCGTTCTTGCCTCACATTTTCCATAAATTAACCCCTCTTTATTTCTACTTTTTCATAAATTTCAAATATATCGCCAACAGCAATTCCTGTGCTATCTTTTAACTTTATGCCACACTCATAACCAAAGTTAACTTCAGCCTTATCATCTTTTTGAATCTTAAGTGCTTCAACTTGAGTTTCAAGAATTTTTTCGTCACCACGATAAACATTTACATATGAATTTCGGGTTACCTTACCATCTTTAACATATGAGCCACAAACAATACCAGCAGTTGAGAGTTTAAACATTACTCTAACTTCACTATGTCCAATAACTTTGTCTTCATATTTAACAGAAAGCATGCCATTAAGAGCCCTTGTGATTTCATCAACGCACTCATATATTACTTTATATGACTTAATTTGAACTTTTTGATTTTCTGCGAATTGCTCAATTTTTCCAGGAAGTTTTAAGTTAAAGTTAATAATTACAGCGCCACTCGCTTGTGCCAAAATGACATCAGATTCAGTAACTGCGCCAGCACCGCTATGAATGCAAACCACTTTTGCCTCTTCATTTTTAAGAACGGTTAATGTTTGCTTTAAGGCTTCAACAGAGCCCTGAACATCGGCCTTTATAATAATGTTAAGCGTCTTTAATTTGCCCTCATTAACCCTATCCATAAAGTCATCAAGCGACACACCAGAAGTTGTATTTGCTCGGTCTGCCTTAATCTTATTGATTCTCTCTTGAATTACTTGTTTAGAAAGTTTTTCAGAAATAGCATACACTTGGTCGCCAGCGTTTGGAACTTCATCTAAACCAAGAACAGCAACTGGGGTGCTTGGTGGAGCAACTTTTATTTGTTTGCCATTTTCATCAAACATTGCCCTAACCTTGCCAAATGTAATACCACTCATCACACTGTCGCCAACTTTTAATGTTCCGTTTTGAACAAGAACTGTTGCTATTGGGCCTCTATTTTTGTCTAGTTCAGCCTCAATAACCACACCAACTGCGGTTTGTTCTGCGTCGGCTTTTAATTCTTGCATTTCTGCAACAAGCAATACTGTTTCAAGTAATTTATCTATGCCAACACCCTGTTTTGCTGAAATTGGAACAACAATAGTATCACCGCCCCATTCTTCTGGCAACACGCCATTTTCGGCAAGTTGTTGTTTAACACGGTCAGGATTTGCCTCTAGCTTATCCATTTTGTTAATGGCGACAATCATTGGGCAATTTGCTGCCTTAATATGGCTAATAGCCTCTTTGGTTTGAGGCATAATCCCGTCATCGGCAGCAACAATTAAAATTGCAATATCTGTTACTTTTGCACCACGAGCACGCATTGCTGTAAATGCTGCGTGACCCGGGGTATCAATAAATGTAATTTTTTCGCCACCCCAAGAAACTTGATATGCACCAATCTTTTGAGTTATGCCACCCGCTTCGCCACTAACCACATTGGTTTTGCGAATAGCGTCCAAAAGTGATGTCTTACCATGGTCAACATGACCCATAACAGTAACAACAGGTGGGCGTTTTGTTGCATTTTCACTAATTTCTTTAGATTGTTCTTCAAGTTGCTCTTCATATGTTTTTTCAATCTTCTGTTCAAGTTTTACACCAAGTTCTTCAGCAACAAGTTCTGCTGTCGTAAAGTCTATTGAACTATTAATTGTTGCCATAATGCCAAGCAACATAAGTTTTTTGATAATTTCAGCAACAGGTTTACCTGTTTTTTCAGAAAGAGTTTTAACAGTTACATTTTCCGTTGTAATAACAGCATTCTCAACAGCAGGCGCAACAAACACCTCTGATTTCTTTTTAGCCTTAACGAGTTTGCGCGAACCCATTCTTTCGCCATCTAAATCTTCATTATATGAGTCTTCAACAATAAAGCCACGCCTTACAAGTGCTTTTTTGCTCATTTGTTTCTTTTCATTATACTGATTTTTTGCAGGTGCTTTTTTGCCAGCAAAGGTTTTGTCAGGTGTTGCAAGCACACGACTATCTTCAAGCGGAGCAAAACTCTTAAAGGCATTGGCTCTGCTTGGAGCAAAGCCGTTTTGACCGCGTTGTCCAAATGGGCGCTGACCATTATTTTGCGAGCCAAATGGACGCTGCGAATTAGCATGCTGACCGTTATTATATGGCCTATTAAACTGCCCATTATTTTGATATTGTCCATTTTGCTGATATGGTCTGTTAAACTGAGGTCTGTTGCCTTGTGGTCTGTCACCTCTATTCTCATTATTATATGGTCTATTAAACTGCCTACGTTCACCATTTTGAGCATTATAAGGACGATTTTCGCGGCGTTGATAATTGTTATTATTTCCACCATTGCGAGAGCGAGCCATTTCGCTTCTAAACAATGCAGAGTCTGCCTGCGCTTGTTCTGGCGAGGTTTCAACTGTTTTTGGAGTTACAGGCACTTCGGGTTTAATTTCAGCAACGACAGGCTGTTGTTCTATTACTGGTTGTTCGTTCTTTTGTTCGTTTTTTTGCACTTTAAAACGAGATGCGTTTTTTATTAACATCTCTAATTGGCTTTTTGACGAACGCAAATCACGAAGCAACTCTTGAATAGCCCCGTCTTTTTGAATTTTGTGTATTGATTGCAAGTTGTTTAATCTATTATTTTTTTCGTTAGCCACTAATACTTTCACTCCTTAAAATTTTTATGATTTGTTCAGCCAAACCCTTGTTTTTAATTGCAAGCAGTTTGCAATTTTCGGCATTTGTAATAAAATTAAAATCTTGAGCAGACAATTGATAAGTTGGCAATGCGTCCTTAAACTCATTTACTACCTTTATAATTGTTTTTCCAAAATCTTCTCTATACAAAACCAAATATAGTTTATGAGTATATCCCTTTAATTTATCAGCACCAAATATAACATAATTTGCTCTATTGGCTATGCCTAAATAACCTTTAATTTTGTTAAGACTATTGTTTGTCAATTAATTCCTCACATAATTTTTTATATACTGCAGGGGGAAATTCACATTTAAATGCTTTTGATAATATTTTTTGCTTTTTTATTTGCTCAATGCATTTTTCGCACTTGCAAATATATGCACCCCTACCATTTGCTTTGCCTGTTTTATCTATTAAAATTTCTCCCGCAGAAGTTTTTACAAGCCTTAGCAATTCATTTTTATTATATGTGTTTCTACAGATAAAACACATTCGAGTAACTTGATTTTTCACTTTTTACTCCTTTGCAATTTTTAATTAAAGCATAATTTTGCTGACTGTGTTAGTCAGTTAAATCTTCTAAATCTGCAAAAGTGTCATCATCAAGTTCGGTAATTTCATACTCTGGCATTTCAAGTTCTGCATTTTGTGCTTTAGACTGAGATTTAACATCAATTTTCCAGCCAGTTAATCTTGCGGCAAGCCTTACATTTTGACCTTGTTTACCTATAGCAAGAGAAAGTTTGTCATCAGGTACAATAACTTGAGAAGCCTTTAAACTTTCGTTAATTTCAACCGAAATAACCTCGGCTGGTGCAAGCGCTTTTGCAATGTATTCAAGTGGATCATCGGAATATTGCACAAGGTCAATTTTTTCACCATTTAATTCACCCATAATTGTGTTAATTCTTACACCACGGTTACCAACGCATGCTCCTAGTGCATCAATATGTGGTTTTGTGCTTAAAATTGCAACTTTACTACGGTTGCCAGCATCTCTGGCAATGCTTTTGATTTGAACATCTCCACTTGCTATTTCTGGAACTTCAATTTCGAATAACTTTTTAACAAAACCATTGTTTGCTCTTGAAACTTGAATTTGTGGACCCTTGTAAGAATCTTTAATTTTTTTAACATAAACTTTAATTCTTTGACCAGTTACATATCGTTCGCCCGGGATTTGGTCATTTTCTAACATAACGCCTTCCATGTTAGAACCCGCTAGTTGAACATAAACAGTGCCATTTTCTACGCGTTTTACGATTGTTGTAATAAGTTCATCTTCGCGCTCAGAAATTTCGCTCAATGCTTGTTCTCGTTCAAGTTCTTTAAGTTTTTGCATTACAACCTGCTTTGCCGTTTGCGCTGCGATTCTGCCAAAATCTTTTGTGCTTTCTTCTTGCGCTACTGTATCTCCAACAGCATAAGACTTTTTGATTGCTTTGGCATCTTCTAAACTAATTTGCTTGTCAGCGTCTTCAACTTCTTCAACAACTGTTTTATAACTATAAATTTTAATAGTTGCTTTTTCTGGGTTTAGTTTTACACTTGCCGACTTTGCTTCACCATAAACTTTTTTATATGCAGATGTTAATGCTGTTTCTAACGATGCAATAAATTGGTCTGGGTTTATGTTTTTTTCTTGTTCAAGGTCTGCTAATGCTTGAAAAAAATCTTTATTAATCATTTTAATACTCCTTAAAAATCTAATACGGGCGAGCAAATGGCAACTTTTGATTTTTCAAATGAAAGTTGTTTGCCGTCTTGAGTTTGAATTGTGTATGTGTTTTCATCAAAGCCAACAAGTGCACCAACAAAAACTTTTTGTTTGTCTTGTGGAACATACAATTTAATTTCAACCTGTTTGCCTTGGTTGCGCTTAAAATCTTTTTCGTTTTTAATTGGCCTATCTAATCCAGCCGAACTAACATTTAAAATGTAAGGGGCATCATCAGAAACATTAATGTCATCCAAAACATCGGTAATTGCATTGTTAACCGTCTCACAATCATCAATCGTTATGCCACTTGGTTTATCAATATAAAAAGTAAGATTCATGCCGTCTACTTTTTTTGCATATTCAACTTCCAAAACATCGTAACCCAAATTTTCAATTATTGGAACTATATGCTCATTACACCTATCAATAACTTTGCTTGCCACATTTCCTCCTAAAATTTGTTCATTCCTTAAATTAAGCGTGGGCAAATTTTTGCCCACGCCTAACCTAGTATGTAATTGAATTTTAACATGTATTTAAAAATTAATCAATAGTTTTTTAAAAATAAATTTCAAAAATTAAACAAGAAATCTTTAATTTATAAGATTTAATAAAATTTAAGCAAATTACATTAAACTTAATCGCAAAAAAGCCTCTGCCGTTGCAGTTGCATCAAACAATGCTCTATGTGCATTATTTAATGTTATCCCCAAATGAGCAACCACAGTTCCAAGTTTATAATTTGGCAAAAATAATTTGCTTTTTGCATCGCCCATGCAATCTCTAAACTCATTGTTAAAGGTTTTGTCTACCTTTTTTGCTGTAAATTGAATAAACTGATAGTCAAAGTTAACATTATAGCCCACCATTATGCTATCACCACAAAACAGCAAGAAGTCCTCAATAATTTCCTCTGGAGCATGCTCATTTTCAACCATCTCGTTTGTTATTCCTGTTATTTTTGTGATTTCTGCAGAGATATTACAATGCGGTTTACATAATGTTTGAAAGCGCTCAGTAATTTCGCCATTAACAATTTTAACCGCACCTATTTCAGTGATTTCATTTTTATCAGGCACCAAACCAGTTGTTTCAACATCAAAAACAACAAAAGTATTATTCATGATCCAATCTGGATAATCTTGTTTAATATCAAACAAATTATCTTGAATAATGCGCACATATGGCGTTGGTTTTACATACTTATAGGTATTTCTCTCTTCCTTAGTTTTTTCCCGCTCCACTTCTTCCTCCTCTTCAACTTTTGAACAGAGCGAAATCGCTTTTATTACATACTGCTTATCGTTCCCACGAACCGAGCAATCGCCAAGGCAAACAATCATTGCACCTTCTTCAACAAGACCAAAATGCTTTTCAGAGGTTTTATTGCAAAAATGAACTGCATTTATGCTTCCACTTTCGTCGGTCAACTTAAATTTGTACATTTTGCGTTTTTCATCTATGCCCTTGTTTTTATTTCTTCGTGGCAAATATTCTTTTTGCTCAATATCAGACACCACTCCCGACAAAATTACTGCAGACTTTTCTCCTTCAACATTTTTAATAAACTCAGGCATAGGCATAATTTCGCCACCAAAAACAGGCAACAAATTACCAACTTTATATCTAGGAATCCTTGTTTTTACCTCAATATTATTTTGTGCTTCTAATGCTCTTTGCTCAAGTTGTTGTTCATCTAATATTTGGCTATTATCTACCTCTACAAACACTTGAAAATCGCCACAAAAGTTATCATTTAAAAATGCTTTTAATTTTTCACAAACAAAATTATCTACAAAATATTGTCTAACTGTTTGATTAACCATAAATGTAAGAGAAATGCAAAAACTATCGCGCTGATAGTTTATCATATCCATTGAAAGGCAAGCGCTTATACTGTTAAAGTCTGTTAACATAAACTCTTTAACTTTTGATTTTACTATGTTTTCATCTAAATAACTTTTGTTAAATTTGCAATCAATTTTTCCTTTTAGATTTAACACTTTCATACATGCTTGCTTAATTTCATCTTTTTGAATTTGTGACAATATTGAAACTGATTCTGGGTATATAAAATTAATATGGCATAATGAAAAAGTGGTATTGTATACCACTTTCAAAACTTTTAGATAATCATACTTTCCATTTAATTCTTTTGAAAGCAAATTTAAAAAACTCATAAAACTCTCATTTAAGCCGTTATCATGTGTATTATATCAATTATTATTACAAAAGCAAACAAACAAATTATTCCCCAGCCATGTATGGCGTTTTCTACCTTTCGTTTAATTGGCTTACCTCTTATCCATTCTATGGTTGTAAACACAACATGTCCACCGTCTAAGCCCGGTAGTGGCAAAATGTTAAATATTGCCAAGTTGGCCGCAAGCAAAGGTAACAAATACATAAAGTTTGCAAACCCATATGAAGCAACTTGAGTCATTTGACTAATGGTTGAAATTGGCCCACCAAGTTGATTTAATGCAATTTGTCCCGTTATTATTTGCCAGAATGCTTTTAAAATAAGCACGGAAATCGACAATGTAAATGGAATAAAATCGCGCAATACTTCAACAAATCCATATCCAATATTTACTGTTGTGTAATTAATTCCAAAAACATCATTACCATCGGCATCGGTTTGGTCACGATATATCTTTACATCAAGTTTAGTTCCGTTATCATCAATGGTTAAAACAATACTTTCTGCATTGTCTGCAACCAACGAAGCAAACACTTGACCTCTTGCATAATTTATTTCGGTCCCATTAATTGCATAAACAAGCGTGTCTTGTTGCAATTCTCCCAAAACTTGGTTGGTTTCAATGCTGTAATACTGAACATTATAGCCTTCTGTTGGTGATAGCAAATATCCATCATAACCACCAACAAACAAAAATATAAAGGCAAATATAAATGCAGAAATAAAGTTAAATGTAACACCGGCAAAATAAACCAATATGCGTTTCCAAGGTTTTTGGTCGTTAAATTTAACACCATCGGTTATCGGCTCTAACTGTTTTTTCTTTGTTTTTTGAGCATTTTCTGTGCTTTCTAAAGAGTTTTTCACTTCCTGTTCATTTGGATTAACATCAACAATTTGGTCAGCATTAGTTTTATCCAAATTTGACTTGGGTTGTTTTTCGTCCTCGTCATCATCACTTTCACCCAAGAATGCACAAAAACCGCCTAAAGGAAAAATTCTAAGAGAAATTATTTCACCACGCTTATTTTTTGTTTGCCAAAGTGCCTTACCAAAGCCAATAGAAAACTCTACAATAGTAAAACCTAACAACCTACCAACAACATAGTGGCCAAGTTCATGAATTAAAACCATTGTTAAAAGCACAATGATGGCAATAACAATATACAAAAGATTCATCATAATACTACCAAAAGTAGCACAAATCATATAAATCTCCTTTTAAAGTTTTTATAGAAGCACAAATAACATAAACACAAATGTTATTGCAATATTAACAATGTGACTATCAATTCTATCTAAAATACCGCCATGCCCCGGAAGCATTTCTCCACTATCTTTAACTTGTGCTTTGCGTTTGATCCAACTTTCAAAAATGTCGCCAAGTTGGCAAAGAACAGATGAAACAAAGCCCAAAATTAAAACAAGCCACCAGGTAATGTTTAAGTCAATAAATATTAAACGGAATTTGTCGATTGAATTAAATATAAAGAACAAAGCAACTGCTGAAAGAGTTCCCCAAACAAGCCCACCAATAGCACCAGAAACGGTTTTTTTAGGGCTGATTTTCTCGCAAAGTTTTTTGCCCTTAAACAAAGAGCCTGTGAGCATGGCAAATGTGTCTACAACAACAGGAACAACAAATAAATATACCAAGAAGAACATCGAAACTGAGTATGCAACCGTTTCTACACTGCCAAAGATATATGTCATGCCCTCAATGTTATTTATATAGAACATAAACGAAATTAAGAACGCAGGGTAAAGAATTGCAAACAATGTTTGAACACCTTTAAAAAGGGCAAACTTCTCAATGTTATAAGATAATTTTCTTGTTTTAATTTCATTATCTGAACGTTTTTTTGCAATAATGCACACAAGCGCAACAACACCTGCAATTAAAATAACTAAAGCAATTTGAAGAACAACCACCAAATATATTGAAAGTTGTTTAAATATGCTTAACTTAAATAATGCATACGACAAAATTGGATATGCAATTACAGCAGGTTTGCTGTTATAAAAACCTATTTTTGTTAACAAGTTTGACATTTCAATGCCGGCAATAACGGCTAAATAGATAATAAATGCATCAAAAACATATGTTGTAACTGATTTTGTGAAAAACAACAACACTAAAAATGCAATAAGTGCAAATCCTGTTAAAACTCTTTGTTTCATATTTTCTCCCGTTGCTATTTTGCTAATAGCCCACCAAAGCGCCTATTGCGTTTTTGATAAACCTTAATAGCCTTTTGAATTACTTTTTTGTTAAAATCTGGCCAATGTACTTTTGGAAAATAAAATTCACTATAGGCACACTGATAAAGCATAAAGTTAGAAAGCCTATTTTCACCGCTTGCACGAATAATCAAGTCAGGATCAGGCAGTTGAGATGTATATAAATAGTTAGCAAATGTTTTTTCATCACAACTTTTAACTCGGTCTGCCAGCATTAAATTCACTGCCCTAACAATTTCTGCCCTTGCACCATAATTTATGCCAACATTTACAATAAGTTTGTTATTATCTTTTGTTTTTTGAATTAAATTAAGCAATGCAGTTTTTAGTTTATCTGGCAAACGAGAAAGGTCTCCCATGGTTACTACCTTAACTCCCAAATCTACACAACGCTGAACATCTTGTTCGCAAAAATCACTTATTAAGTTCATTATGCCATCAACTTCTTCTTTAGGTCGAGACCAGTTCTCAGTTGAAAATGCAAACACTGATAAAATTTTTATGTCAAGTTCAATACATGCAGAAACCGTGCGTTTTAAACTTTCAACGCCAGCCTTATGCCCAAAAAGACGAGATTTACCACGCCTTGTTGCCCAGCGCCCATTGCCGTCCATTATTATTGCTAAATGTTCTAGTTTGTTATTTGCTTTCATGTTTATGTCCTTTAATGTCAAAGATAAAATCGCCCGTGATTAAAACAACAGTGTTATCATTTGCAATAATATTTGTAACTAATTTTTGGTCGCCATCAACATTAAAATTGTTGTCAATAACTTCATAATTTAAGCCTTTTGTTTCAAGCAATTTAATTGCCTCACTTAACTTTTGACCAATTAACTCATTCATTAAATTTCTAATATCTCTTTTTCTTTTTCTACTGATGCTTTTTCTGCTTTAACACACATTGCATCAAGTTCTTTTTGAACATCAACTTCTAAGCCAGCATATTCGTCTTCAGAAATTTTGCTATCTTTTTTAAATGCTTTAAACTTTTCTAAAACATCTCTGCGGGCATTACGCATTACAACTTTTGCTTCTTCTAAAAGTTTTTTAACCTGTTTTGCAAGTTCCCTGCGCCTGTCTTCAGTAAGTGGTGGGAACGCAAGCCTAATAACCTTGCCGTCGTCAGTTGGGTTGACACCAAGGTCTGCCATTGAAATGGCCTTTGACACATTTTTAAGTTGTGACGCATCCCAAACACTTATAACAATCATGCGCGCTTCTGGCACTTGAATGTTTGCCATTTGGTTAATTGGTGTCATTTGACCATAATAGTCAACCATAACCCTATCCAAAATGTGTGGGTTAGCACGACCTGCCCTAATAACTTGATATTCATCTAAAAGGTGGTTATAAGCCTTTTCTAACTCTTCGGTGTACTCCATTTGAAGTTCTTCAATTTGTTCTTCGTTTTGCATAAATTCTCCTATAAAAAATTCTCAAGATAGTATACAACACGCATGCCATTTAAGGCAAATATTTTTTAAAAGCAATTAACTTTTTAAATTGTTTTTTGCCACATATTGTCACATTGTTGCCATGTCTTGTTCTAATATGCTTAAAATTTTGTCTTTGTTAAAGTTTGTTTCACTGCTATAAGGAATTATGTTATCTTTTCCAACATTTAACCTTTTAGCAATACTTTGAACATATGCACCAATTTTGCTTTTAGGCAACTTGTCTATTTTTGTGGCAACAATGGTGGTTGGAATGCCGTAATAAAACAAAAACTTGAACATTTTTAAATCTAGTTCGGTTGGTTCAATGCGAGCATCAACAAGCATAAACACCCTTTTTAAGCAACTTGTTGTGGTTAAATAATCTTCCATAATATTTGCCCAAATAAGTTTGTTTTGTTTGCCTGCTTTTGCATAGCCATAACCCGGCAAATCAACAAACCTAAACAATTTATTAATTAAAAAATAGTTTATCATGCGCGTGCGCCCCGGCATTGAACTGATTTTGCTCAGTTTTTTTTGCCCAACAAGGCTATTAATAAAACTACTTTTGCCAACATTGCTTCTGCCAACAAAGGCAAACTCAACACCATCTTGCAATATCTTGCTTGACTCAACAACGCTTGTCAAATATTCTGCACTTATAACTTTCATAACTTTTGTATGATAACAACTAATTAAAATAAAGTCAATCAAACTGAAAGCATCATGACATATTATAAACTATGTGATGTTAAAATTTAAGCAAGTTAAATTTTAAGTTGCCAAACGCAACTACCACGATAAATCGTGGCATCACAGTTTGAATAACCATCAGTTTTGCTTGCAAATGCCTGTCGGCGCTTGCAGACAAAACTT
>JAFUKB010000025.1 GCA_017467895.1 Clostridia bacterium | reverse complement strand
GATGTTAAAATTTAAGCAAGTTAAATTTTAAGTTGCTAAACGCAACTACCACGATAAATCGTGGCATCACAGTTTGAATAACCATCAGTTTTGCTTGCAAATGCCTGTCGGCGCTTGCAGACAAAACTTCCGATAATATAGATATTACATTAATAAAAATTTTTTATCTTTTCTTTTTTTTAGAAACCACAAGAAATTGTGTAACAATCTTACCTATAGTTATGAATGTTATAATTTCTCATTTTTTTCTTATTTTAAATCACTATTCCCGCCCGCTACGGCATTACTAGTAGTTTTTATCATATTACCCCCAATTTAATTTTAAAATTTATAAATTTATTATTTTTGTTTTAATTAACAAATTAAAAAACGGAGTAGGTTTCCTCCTACTCCGTTGCTAATTGCTTTATTTAACAGTTAATCAACACAATAAAAGGAACCCATTAAATTTAATGCTTTATTATTATTGTTATTATTACCTCTAACTGCTATAATTTTAAGCATTTAACAAATTCCTTTTTTTAAAGATATGTGCAGTTTAACACATTTTATTCAAGTTGTCAACCGTTTGACACCGCAATTATGAATTTCTTCCATCGCCATTTTGTTTTGTTGGTAACTTTGCTTGTGGTTTTTTCTTCGCCAATGTTTCTTGCTCTCTTTTAATAACCTGAACACGCTCTGCTTGAGAATATATATGATAAAATCCAGTAAACATTTCTGGCAACATGCCATATGTTTGAACCACTATGCTTCTTGCCTTATCTCCAACATTATATAACTGAGTATAAATTGTTTGCGAAGATGTTCCAATATTTAATGTTTGAAGAAGTTTTTTTGCCATAGATAGTTTTTCAAGATTCATGCTAAGTTCTGTGTGATACAACAAGGACTCATCAATGTCTTTAGCAAAAAGTGTTGCAATTTCTAAAGAACTACCACGAGGGTCTTCAATATAATAATAACCAAGATTAAGCATTTTTAATGCAGTTTTTTGACTGCCAACATCATAAAGCCCAAGCCTTAAAAGTTGATCCTTAATTTCATTTAAGACTATTTGGTTTTGTCTAACCAAATATGTTCGTTCTTCTTTTCGTATATCGGTGTACTCAATAGGTTCGCCAACAGGATAAGTGCCCATGCAAAGTGCTTTGTCATATTTTTTAACAATAGGCACAGAACTTAAAACAGGCGAAGGCAAACGCATTGTAAAGACATTTTTAATGTTTGGCCCACGTTTTAAATTTTGAAATTCAAGTGCAACACTTTGACCTGCTCTATAACATGCATCTTGCATTTGTTGAACTGTTGCTCTTGAGCCAAGTTTTGAAATGTTTGCAAATGCACGACGAACAGCCATTGAATTAAGACGAAGTTCAAGTGGGCTCATAAAATCTTGCAGTCTTGAACTTTGATTAACGCCGATATCAGTTGATGAAATATGATGCATATCATAAGTGAATTCACCCAGATTATCATCAATTCCATTATTTAATGATGAAATTACAAGACCATATAAATTATTATTCAAGTAACCAAACTCTTTAATTGCACCTGAGAGTTTTTTTATCTCTTTTGAATAGATTTTTCGTTGCATAGCACGCTGTGCATCATAATAACTTGTAAGTTCATAACCTCTTGGCATAAGCACCTCCAAAATTTGTATTTATTTTAACACAATTATTTACTATTTACAAGAGCCAATTTTAAAAGCGCGAAAGGTGCGCAAGGGTTCAACCTTGCGCAAAGTTGCATATTCATATGCAACTTTACATTTTGCTTAAGGCAAAATGACCTTTCGCGCCTCATAAAAATCAAAATATCTTATTTGTAACTTTCAACACTGCATCATTGCTTGCAAACCTGCTAACAAAATACAAAAAGTTATATTTGCCACTTACTATATACATTGGTTTTACTCTTTTTTTAGTGCAAATTTTATAAATCTTCCTTACCGCCTTTTTTTTGTCCATGCGTTTGCTTTCTCGTTTTGCAATATGGTTGCAAGACGTTTCAATTCTAGCACCGTATTTATTGTTTGTTGATAAAGTTATATCCCTATTTTTGCTAAAATTAGTTTTTATATCTCCTGGGCAAATACAAGTTATATCAATGCCTGTGCTAGCAAGTTCCATTCTTAAACCATAAGTTAACATATTAACCGCAGACTTGCTTGCAGAATACATTGCTCTAAAAGGCAAGGCATAAAGTGCACAGGCAGACGAAATATTAACTATTCTCGCACCACTTTTCATATATCTTAAAACCGCCTGACAGCACCAAAGTGTTCCATAAAAGTTAACATCAAAAATTTGACGACACTTTTGTTCTTCCAAAAGTTCAATAGCACCAAAAACGCCATATCCAGCACAATTTATTAAAACATCAATTTTACCAAAATCATTATATATTTTTTCTATCACGCTAAATACTCGTGCTCTGTCGCATACATTTACATTATAGTTGTATTTATCTTCTGTTGCATTTAGTGAAAGATTAATTACCGTATCGCCGTCATTTGTATAATTTGCCTTTAACTCTTCACCAATTCCGCTAGAGGCTCCTGTTATTATTACCACCTTATTCATATTAATTAATTCCTTTTGCCAAACTATAATATCATTTTCTCATAAAAATTAAAAATAAATAATCTAAATATTTGTTAAAAAGCAAAAATAATACTATAATAGTAGTTATGAAAAAAATAAATAAAATTACAGTTGATGGCAACACTGCCACCGCGCGCATAGCGTATTATTTAAGCGAAGTCGCTTCAATTTATCCAATTACGCCTTCTTCCACCATGGCAGAACTTTGTGAGGCGTGGTCAAACGAAGGAAAAACAAACATTAACGGCAAAACCTTGCTAATTAAAGAAATGCAGTCTGAAGCCGGCGCCGCTAGTGCTCTTCATGGCAGTTTAGCATGTGGTGCACTTTCTACTACATTTACAGCAAGTCAAGGTCTTTTGCTAATGATTCCAAACATGTATAAAATTGCTGGCGAATTGTTGCCTAGCGTTTTTCATGTTTCAGCAAGAGCGCTTGCTACCCATGCACTTTCAATTTTTGGTGACCACAGTGATGTTATGTCTACTCGCTCTACTGGCTTTGCCCTGCTTTGCTCTGCAAATGTTCAAGAATGTCAAGATATGGCTCTTGCCTCTCATATTGCAACATTAGAAACAAGTGTTCCGTTTGTTCACTTTTTTGACGGATTTAGAACCAGTCACGAAATTCAAAAAATTGACGCCATTGATGAAGACGACATAAAAAAGATATATCCTTATGACAAAGTTGCACAGTTCAAAAGTCGTGCCCTTGACCCTCTGCATCCTCACCAACAAGGCACAGCGCAAAACCCAGATATTTTCTTTCAAAATCGCGAGGCATGCAACTCTCACTATTTTAATGTTTATGATAATGTTGTAAAAACTTTTGATAAAATTGAATCAATAACTGGTAGAAAATATAGTCCATTTGAATACTATGGAGCAGACGATGCAACTAGCGTTATTGTAATTATGGGCAGTGGCAGTGATACAGCCATTGAAACAGCAAAAAAACTAAACTCTCTTGGTCACAAAGTTGGCGTTGTTAGAGTTAGACTATATAGGCCATTTAATAGCAATGCCTTTGTTAACTGCCTGCCTAAAACAGTGAAAAAAATTGCAGTATTAGACCGCACAAAAGAAAGTGGTGCACCTTGTGAACCTCTTTGCCAAGATGTTATTTATGCAGTTAATCAAGCAAATAGAAACATTTTGGTTATTGGTGGCAGATATGGGCTTGGAAGCAAAGAATTTTTGCCAAAACATGTTTATTCGGTTTATCAAAACTTGTCTTGCTCAACACCAAAAAACAACTTTACTGTTGGCATAAAAGATGATGTCACTCACCTTTCGCTTGAAGATTCTGATTTTGTTTTAGAAAACAATCAAAAAGAATACAAATTTTTTGGCTTAGGTTCTGACGGAACTGTTGGAGCAAATAAAAACACAATTAAAATTATTGGCGAAACAACAAACAAATATGTTCAGGGCTATTTTGAATATGACAGCAAAAAGTCTGGCAGTTTAACAACAAGCCATTTAAGAGTTAGCGACGAGCCAATTTGCAGTCCTTATGCACTTGAACATGCCGATATAATTGCCATTCATAACTTTAGTTTTGTAGAAAGATACGATTTAACTCAAAATCTTCGTCAAAACGGAATAGTAATCTTAAATACAGTCTTAGATACAACAGAAGTTGGCAAGTTTTTACCAGAAAAATTTGTTAATGATTTAAAAACAGCAAATGCAAAATTATATATCATCAACGCTCAAAAAATAGCAGAAGAAGTCGGATTGGGTTCAAAAATAAATGTAGTTATGCAAACCGCATTCTTTAAACTTGCCATCATAATTGACTACTCTGTTGCAAAAGAAAAAATGCAAGACGCAATTAAAAAAACATATGGCAAAAAAGGCGAAGAAGTTGTTAACAAAAACCTAAAAGCAATCGACTTTGCAGAAAATGCACTTTTTGAATGCAATGTTAGCAAGTTAACGACATTAAATAATGCTTCAATACTTGTTAAAGACACCGACCAAAAATACTATAACGACTTTATTAAGCCTATTGAAAACTTGCGTGGCAACGATTTGCCTGTGTCTAGTTTTGACCCTAGCGGATATGTTCCAACCGACACATCAAAATATTTAAAGCGTGGAATTGCTAGCCACCTGCCTTGTTGGGACAAAAACAACTGCATTCAATGTGGAATGTGCGTCATTGCCTGCCCACACAGCGTTATTCATAGCAAATTAATTGACGAGGAAAATTTAACAAACAGTCCAACTTCATTTGAAACTGCAAACGCTTTTGGTGTTGCCGGCAAAAAATTCAAACTTCAAATAAGTCCTTTAGATTGTACTGGTTGCGGTGTGTGCCAAAAAGTATGCCCTGCAAGAAACAAAGCGCTTACAATGACTCCTGCTGATGATATTTTAAACATTGAACGCGACAACTATGAATATTTTAAGGTTTTGCCAGACCAAACCTCGCCTTTTTCTGATTCAATGCCAAAAGGCTTACAATTTAAAAAGTCATATTTTGAATTTAGTGGAGCATGCGCTGGTTGCGGAGAAACCCCATACATTAAATTAGCAAGTACTCTTTTTGGCAAAAACATGATAATTGCAAACGCAACAGGTTGCTCTTCTATTTATGGTGGCAACTCGCCTGTTTGCCCTTATTCAAAAGACGCTAATGGCAAAGGTCCTGCCTGGGCAAATTCTCTTTTTGAGGATAATGCCGAATTTGGGCTAGGCATGAGTTTGGCCGTTGAATATAACATTGAAACACTTAAAAGCGATGTGAATAAATATTTGAAGGATTGCATAAATATGCAAAAGAGCGAATATTTAAACAGATGGCTTTCAAACGGCTATGTTTTAGAGGAAGATGAAGCCGATTCACTTATAAAATTGCTTTTAGAAGAAGAAAACGAATTAACATTAAACAATAAAACTACTTCCGCTTATTTAAACAATTTAAGAGCACTACTTGAGCGCAAAGACTACTTTACTAAAAAGAGCATTTGGATTATTGGTGGCGACGGTTGGGCATATGACATTGGCTATGGCGGACTTGACCATGTTCTTGCATCTAAACACAATGTTAATATTTTGGTTTTAGACAGTGAAGTTTATTCTAACACAGGTGGACAAGCATCAAAGAGCACACAAAAAGGTGCAACTGCAAAATTCGCTTCAAACGGAAAACAAACCAAGAAAAAAGACCTAGCACAAATGGCAATGGCTTATTCTAACGCCTATGTGGCTCAAGTATCTTTGGGTGCCGATATGGCTCAAACAATAAAGGCATTTAAAGAGGCCGAAAGTTATAATGGTGTAAGCATCATAATTGCCTATGCGCCTTGCGTTAACCATGGCTTTGACATGTCTAATTCTAATGCAGAGATGAAAAAAGCAGTTGAATGTGGTTATTGGAATACATTTAGATATAACCCAAGCAAAGAAACACCTTTAGAGATTGACTCATTACAACCTGATTTTTCAAAATATAAAGACTTTTTGCTTGGAGAATCAAGATATAAAGCCCTTTACAAAACAAATCCTCAACAAGCCGAAGAGTTGTTTGCCCAAAGTGAGCAAGAAGCAAAAGAGCGAAGAAAACGCCTTGAAAATTTGCTCAATTTACAACAGCACTAATTTTTGCAAATTTATAAATATACAAAAACGCACTTTTTATCAAAAGTGCGTTTTAAATTTATTAATGACGGTTTTTTAGTTTGTAAAAAAGTCAAAACTTTTCATAATTGTTTCAAGACTATCTTTAGGATTTACTGCTTCCTTTAAATCAAATCCACTCTCGTTTGCTTCAGGAGTTGCTCCTGTCCTTGCTGTAAGTTTATTGGCATATACTGAATCAACCACTGCATCTTCGGTTAAAAACTTATCCAAAAGCGACTCATATTTTTCTCCATTTTCTATTCTTGCCTGATATATTGGTTTTATCATTGTTGCTTTTTCTTCCAACTTATTAAGTTCTGTTTGTTTTGTTAACATATCTTTTGGAAGTTGTTTACGCACCCTAGTTGAAGTTTTTATTTTTTTATTTTCTTCTACTTGCTTATCTAAATATGTGTTCATTTTATTTAACAAAACTCGCATTGGATCGCTATCATTTTGCAAGTTGGCAGATGTATTTGTAAATTTAAAATCCTCTTTTATACTGTTTTTAATTGCAGATTTAAAATCTAGAAGCAATTTTTTTACATTATCAATTTCATCTAGATTTGGATATTTTTTAACAATTTCGTTTAAAACTTTTTCCCATCTTGCATACAAAATTTCTAGTTCTTCAATTTTTAGTTTATATACATTTTTGCTACTCTTTTCAATTTGTTTGGCTTTTTCAACTGCGGCTGTTAATGCAATAGAGATATTTTCCCCTTTTTCTGCAATCTCTTTCTCAGTTTCAACATAGCCCGCCAGTGCTT
>JAFUKB010000024.1 GCA_017467895.1 Clostridia bacterium | reverse complement strand
GATGTTAAAATTTAAGCAAGTTAAATTTTAAGTTGCTAAACGCAACTACCACGATAAATCGTGGCATCACAGTTTGAATAACCATCAGTTTTGCTTGCAAATGCCTGTCGGCGCTTGCAGACAAAACTTCCGATAATATAGTAATTTTATTCTAAAACAAACTAAAAGGAATATAATAGCATTGATGAAAAAGATATTATTAGTATTACTTCTTTGCTCATGTTTTTTGTTTGCGGGTTGTAATAGTATTGGTGGCACGGGTTTGGTTCAATATTCCGATGGAACAATAACCGAATATTATTTTGTGCCGTTTAATGCCGAGCAAATATATACGCAAACAGGCGGTGGCATCACTTTGGCGGAATTAATATTAATAAGGCAAAATATTCGCACTTCTTGTGATGCTCTTATGACTAATTATATAAATGAATATAAGTCGCGTATTCAGGCGAGTGAAGATTACACCGAAGAGCAAAAAGAAGTTTTGATTGAACATGGGGTCATGTTTGATAGCAATTTTAACAATAAAACCGAAATTATGTTCGGTTTGGAATCCAAAAACTATGTTATTTATGAACTGTTTTTTGCAAACAAACTATGTTATTTAGAGTTTAAGGGTGCAAATCCAGAACTTGAAGAACAAAAACAAACGATAACCGAATCTAATTTGTTTACAACAACAACTAAAACAATCAAAGACCCAATGTTAGATAATGTTGTGGTTTCAACTATAACGCTCGGAAAATATTTTACGCAAGCATGTGAACAACAAATGATAAATGTAATTGGCCAGTCGCGCTGGGATTATAACAAACAACTTTTAAACTTTGAGCAGTGTGCAAACACTTTTGCCTATTGCTATGTTGTGCCAACGGGCAGGCTTCATAGCAATGCCGACAGCATTGTTTGCATTGATGGTCAGTATTATCATATATGGAATATTCCGGCAAACAACTTAACGCTTGATGAAGAGCAGAAAGTAACTTTTGAATATTGGACGGTAACAGCAAATAAATATATTTGGTATATTTTGGCTCTTATAATATCGGGCGGAATTATTGGTGGCGTAATTGTTTATGCAAAATTAAAGCAAAGGCGAGAAATAAATCAGTTAGTTGATATTATTAATGAAAAAAATAACCAAGAATAATCTTGGTTATTAAAAGAAAGAAGTAAGAAAACACTCATTGCATTCGTGTTGTTCTTGCATTCTTAAAGAAAACACTCATTACATTCGTGTAATTCTTGCATACTTAAAAAAACACGCTTAAATTCAGCGTGTTTTTTTACTGGGGTGGAATACTGGATTCGAACCGGCGGCCTCCAGAGCCACAATCTGGCGCTCTAACCAACTGAGCTAATTCCACCATAAACCACGGGATTTATGCTACCACATAATACCGTGGCTTGTCAAGATAATTTTAACCTTTTAAAATTTTTAGCATTTGCTCTAAAGTAACTTCGGTTTGTTCGCCCGTTTGCATGTTTTTTAAAGCAAAGTTGCCACTTTCAATTTCGTTGCTTCCAACAACTATAACATATTTTATGTCGGTCTTATTGGCGTAGTCAAAAGATTTTTTTACTTTGCGTTTATTCATTTCAACCAACACATTTACGCCGTTTGTTCTAAGCGTTGATGCTAAATTTAAGCATTCAACCTCGGTGCCCATTGGAATAATAAACACTTTAACTAAGTTTGCTTGTTTGGTTTTTTCAAGTAATGCAAAAATTGGTTCTAATCCAAAGCAAAGCCCAACAGCAGGGTATTCTTGGCCGTTGTCCATAAATTCGGTTATAATGCGGTCATATCTTCCGCCACCGCCAAGTGATGACGAAATTCTTTTTTGTTTGTCAAAAAATTCAAACACCGTGCCTGTGTAAATTGAAAGTCCGCGCGCAAGAGTTGGGCTAAACTCGCAACACTCTTGCATGTTTAGTTTTGTTAAAAGTTGATTTAATTCATTTATTTCTGCAAGCCCTTGCTTAATGTTTTCGTTGTTTGACTCTGCAAATTGCAAAGTGTACTCTTCTAAGGTTTTGTCAAACAGGGTTAAAATGGTTTCAACTTGCTGTTGGTTTATGCCAATTTTTTCAAACTCAGCAATAAGTTCGCTCTTAGAGATTTTGTTTAATCGGTCAATTAACCCAATAGTATCGGCAACTTGCTCAGACTTAATTCCGGCTTCTTCAATTAATCCGCTCATAAGTTTGCGATTGTTCCATTTTATAACCACAGGAATGTTTAATTGAGCAAATATATCTTTAACCATCATCATTTGCTCGGCTTCAATTAACCTGCCCGAAATTCCAACAACATCAATATCGCATTGATAAAACTCTCTTGCTCTGCCAAGTTTAACAGGACCATTGCGAAAAACTTTGCCAATTTCATATCTTCTAAAAGGCATAGGGAGGTCTTTGTTGAGCCCAATAACCTTGCAAAATGGCACGGTTAAATCATATCTTAGCCCCAAGTCACGGTTGCCTTGGTCTTTTAAACGATAAACCTCGGTTAAAATCTCGGCACCCTCTTGATATTTGTATTTTAACAAATCAAAATAGTTAAGCATTGGAGTTTCTAATGGCAAATATCCATACTTTTCAAAATTTTGTTTTAATGTGCTAACAATATTGTTTCTTAATATTTGTTCTTCGGGCAAAAAATCACAAGTGCCCTTTAAATTTTTGAGTTCCATATAAGTTTCCTTTTAATGATAATTTTTCAACAAATTTTTTTTGTATTAAATTTGTTAATTTTATTGCTTATTTATTGTTATATTTAAAAAACATCAACAGCGCAAATGCCATTGATGTTTTTGTTTTTTTACTTCAAGGCATATCAAAACCTTGCCCTATAAAAATAAGAGCAAACAATTAGATATGATGATGTAAAAAATAAATTGTTTTCATAAAACTTCCTTATGTTATTTAACTTAAAACTTTAAAATGTTTTTGTCAAGAGTTTTTTGCTTTATGCATTAAAAGTGTCTTTAGTGCCCAAGGTCATGTCAATTTGCTCGGGGTCAAGTCTTGTAAAGAGCAAAGGAACATTAGCAACTGTTTTGCTAGCGTCATAAACAACGGGAGCAAATTTGTTTAGTTCAAAACCTAAAAGTTCACTTACTGTTCTGGCGCGTCTTGGCATAATTGGCTCATAAAGGTTTGCCATGTTAGCCATTAAATATATGCAGTTGGATGTTACGGCGTTAAATTTTTCAAGGTCGGTTTTTGCAAGGACCCAAGGCTCGTTTGTGTCGTAATATTTGTTTGCATATTGAACATAGTCATAAAGCCTTGTGGTTGCTTCTTTAATTTCGCCCTTTTGCAAAAGTTCGCCAATTTGTTTGTATGTTTTTTCTACCTCGGCTTTAACTTCGGCGTCTAATTTTAGTTCTGGCAATTTTCCTTCAAACTTTTTAGCCAAGAAAGAGAGATTTCTATTTACAAAGTTGCCATAGCCACCAACCAAGTGCTTATTATGAATTGACACATAATCGTCAAGATCAAAACTAGAATCGCGCTTTTCTGGGTTGTTAAGGCAAAAATAATAACGAATAGAGTCTGAGTCAAAATTTGCAAGGAGTGTGTTCACTGTGATTAAATTGCCCTTGCTTTTGCTCATTTTGTCGCCACCCATGTTAACATATTCGCAAGAGATTATGCGTTCTGGCATGGTTAATGTTTCGTCAATGGCACCAAGCAGTGCAGGCAAAATGATAGTGTGGAACACAATATTGTCTTTGCCATGAACATAATATGACACGGTGTTTTTATCGTGCATAAATTGGTTAAAGTCTACGCCCTTAGCGGTCATTGCTTGTTCGCCAGCAGAAAGGTATCCCATTACTGCTTCAATCCAAACATAAACACGCTTGTCTTCAAACCCATCAAAAGGCAATTTAACACCCCAGTTGAGTGAACGGGTTATTGCACGGTCTCTAAGCCCTTCTTTTAAATATTTGGCAGTTTCATTAATGGCAGTTGGACGCCAGTTGTCTTTATATTTTTCAAACAACTTGCCAACATGTTTGTCGCACTGAGAAAGTTTAAAATAAAGATGCGTGTTGTCTTTTAACACGGTTGGATTGCCACATGCTTTGCAAACTTTGTCTTTAAGCATGTCGGGGGTGAGTGCGGTCAAACATTTGTCGCACTGGTCGCCGTCGGCAATGTTGCCACAAATAGGGCAAGTGCCTTTAATTTCACGGTCAGAAACATATTTGCCACAGTGCTCGCAATAGTCCTCTTTTTCGGTCTTTTCATAAAAATAACCACGGCTTGCAATTTGTTTTAAATATTTTTTTACTGTTTCATCATGAAACTCGGTCATAGTGTTAGTGTAAAGGTCATAACTAAAATCAAGGTCGGCAAAATTTTTGCTGAACTCGGCGTCATAGTGTGAGGCAATGGCTTTTGCGTCTACACCAAGTTTGTTTGCACGCACGGTAATTGGAGTGCCGTGGCAGTCTGACCCAGAAACATAAAACACTGGGTTGCCATTTTTGCGGAAATATCTTGCAAGAATATCTCCTGGAAGCAATGCTGCCAAGTGTCCAATATGAAGAGAGTTGTTTGCATATGGCCATGCTCCGCCTATAAATATATTTTTCATTTTATTTACTCCTGTTTAAATTAAATTTTTAATTTTAAAAGCGCCATTAATAGCGTTAATCATACATTGCATAATGTTACTTTTTTTAAAGCAATTTGTCAACTAGCCAAGCCGGTTTGCTAAATAAAAACACCCAATGCCAAATGACAAAGGGTGCTTTTGTTTAAAATTTTAAGGTTTATCAAAAAATGCATACATGTTTGCGAGTTGACCAACACAAATAATAAAGTTATAAAAAGCCTCAATGGCGTATTTTTCAGTTTTAATATTTGCAACCAACTCGCCTGAAATAATTGAGAACCCGTAAATTTTTATTACTGAAGCAATGCAACCTTTAACATCTGGCGATTTTAACTCATACATTTGGTTCATGTATTTTAATGTGTGTTTTTTGTCGCTAATCATAACGCCGTTATGACCGATTGAAAGGTACATTTTAATTGGAGATTTGCCGTTGATTTTTGCATCGGTAACAATTTCATATTCATTATCATCAATTTTTTTAAGCACAGCAACTTGTGATAACTTGCTTGCAACAGTTACAATATCCATAAAAATCTCCTTAAAAAGAAAATAACAGAATAACATGCCTTGCGAATTATTTTCTTAAAATCACAAACAGTGTAGCATATAAAACTTTTTTTTACAAACGATTTTTTAAATGTGCTTACAAACATTTGGTTTGTTGTTTAAAACTAGTTTTTTGGTATAAGAAAAAACACTCATTGCATTCGTGTTGTTCTTGCATTCTTAAAAATAAAACTCAAACTAAATACTAATAGTTTGAGTTTGCTTTTTAATTAACTTTTTTCTTTCTTCTTGCCAATTCTACAATTAAAACAATGGTTCCATAAAGAACTATATAAATTGGTGCCATAACCCACGCCGTGAGTGGTGTTCCGCCAAGAATAGGCGTTTTAATGTGAAAGGCGTCGCCATAACCAAGTGCGCCAATAAGAAATGCTCCAAAGGTAAAATAACTTGTAAAGCCAAAAAGAGTGCAATACCATTTTTTATACGAAATTTCGATTTGCCCAAAAATTAAAAGCATGATAACCATAACAATAGAAAGCGAGTGATGAAGCATGCCTGTTATTGTTGGAGGATAAAAGAAAGATGGGTTTTGTGGTAGAAAATCTGGATATGCCATGGTAATTACTCCACCAAGCAATGCCAAAAACCAAACAAAGTGATATACATTGTTATTTTTTTTGCCAAATATAACAGCCAGTGATAAAACCAAACTGCTCATGCCACAAAATTGATTTGGAAGCATATGGTGCCATTGTGGATTTGACCCGCAAAAAGTAATTGATAGCCTGCTTGCTAAAATAGACAAAAATAAGGCAACTCCCATAACTTTAATAATAATTTTTTGAGATTTTTCAGTTTTTGCAAATTTTTTTGCACAAATAAGCCCAACGGTTGTAAGTGTTATAAATATGGCCAAATATACAAGATGTTCCCAGCCAAAAATTTTCATATGTATTTCCTCTATTAATACAGTAACATAAAATTTTTAAAAATTCAAATAAAACTAATTCAAATTTTTGACTCGCTCCAAAATTTACTTTTAATAAGTATCACCTTATAAACGAATATGTCTTATCAAAAATGTCGTCAGGGGAATGGAATTCGTGTCCTAAATATCCATTTTGATTAACCAAGTAAGAAACATGATTGCCCTTTCTTAAATCTGCCAAGTCGTTGGCAATAATGTAATGCATGTTGTTTTTAATGCATAGTTTTTGTGCAACCTCAATTAAATGTTCTTTGCTTACATTTTCCAAAAGTTTAAACCCCACAAGGGTGCTGTTTGGAAACCACTCTTTTAAATGGCTTATAAGTTTGGTTGTAAGCGTGAGTTTAACCGTCAAATTAGGTTCATAACTACTAATTTTTGTATTATCGTTCAATTTGCATTTTGGGTTGGTTAGCACGGCTAAAATACCCTCATATGTTCTGTCTTTTTGTGCAAGATTTAAAATCTCGGTTGCTAAATCCTCCATTTTAAAACTAAATTCTGGCTTGTAGTCACCAACAGCAGACGCATGAATAACTAAATCATAGATAGTATTGCGCTCGTTGGCAAGGGCATAAAACATGTCGTCGGTTGTTTCTATTTGAACAACTTTCAAGTTTTGCGCGCTCGCCAAATTATATCTTTCAAATAATCCGCCACGAGCAACACTTCGCGTGCATATTAAAGTGACTTCGCAATCGTGGTTTAAAAAGTTTTTTGTGAGTTCTACGCCAAGCCTGCCCGTGCTCATGTTGGTTATTTTCATAACCTCGTCAATATATTCGTTTGTTGGTCCTGCTGTTATTAAAATTTTTTTCATAATTATTCTCCTTTTATTTTTAAAGAACATTTTTTGCAGAAAATAAAAAAGTTCTTTTTATACTTGCATTATATGGTAGTTTTAAATATAATTCAAATATATAAAAATTATGTCAGATATAAGCGGAGGTTATAATTGGAGAATAAAGTTGACGCATATAAGATTTTTGAAAGCGTTGCGCGAAACGAGAGTATTTCAAAAGCAAGCGAGGAATTATTTATTTCACAGCCAGCAGTTTCGCAAAGTATAAAAAAATTAGAGCAAATGGTTGGTGGCGAATTGTTTAATCGAACCAAAAGTGGAGTGCAATTAACCAGCGAGGGCAGAGTGTTTTATGATTATATAAAACAAGGGCTTGAGTATATAGAAAACGGCGAACGCGTCTTTTCTTCACTAAAAAACATTGAAACGGGAACTATTAGGATTGGCGCATCTACCACAATAACAAAACACATTTTAATGCCTTATTTGAAAAAGTTTCACAAAAAATTTCCTAATGTTAGTATTGAGATAGTTAATCATTTATCAGGCACGCTTGTGTCTATGCTAAAAAATGGGTTGGTTGATTTGTTAATTTTAAGCCTTCCAATGCAAGACTCTGCCGATTTGCAAATTTATCCTTTTGCTCGTGTTAACGACATATTTTGTGCAAGTCCAGATTATTTGGATTTTAAAAAAGTTTATGCCTTAAGTGACCTAAGTAAATATAAACTAATTGCACAAAAGCGCCCATCTAATACTAGGCTGTTTTTTGATGAGTTTTTAAAACAAAAAAACGCCAAACTTAAACCTGAAATTGAGGCGGTTAGTTTTAGCGTTGTTTGTGAATTAACAAAAATAGGCTTTGGCTATTCATGCTTAACAAGAGAGTATATTTTGCAAGAATTAAAAAACGGTGAGCTAAAACAAATTAAAACGAATAATTTGCCAAGCCCACGAGAAATCGGGTTAGTGTTATATAAAAACACAACACCATCATTTGCAAGCAAAGAGTTAATTGATTTAATTTTAAATACCAAATAAATTAGTTTTGCAATTTAATAATTATGGTTTAGAGTTTTTCTAAATCTTGCTTCCCCAAAGAATAAAAATCTTTTGTTATTACAAAATTATTTTTCTTGCTTAAATATTCTAAAATTTGAGGCATATAACCCTTATATAATTTAGTGCCACCTTCGGCATAAATGTTTGTTTGATATGTGCCGGTTTTAAAATGGAATTGATAATAAATATTAAATTTTCTTAAAGCCATGGCAAAAATTTGTAACATTCTTTCGGTAGTAATTGAACCATTATGAACAAAATATGTTGCCATGTCGCCCAGTATCATTGGGTTATAATTGTTTCCATTAATCGCGGGTTTGGCAAGATTTAGTTTTCGATTAAATTTATCCTTTAATAAAATTTGTTTGCCAGTGCTTTGTTCTTCTTGTTCTAAAAGAGAATAAACAAAACCAACAAACTCAAAATGTTTTTTGGGCTCTTCAATGTATTGCCTTTGATTTTTTGAATTTACAACATCAAAAGTAAATGCCCGATAAGGACAATCCTGTTTTTGGACTTCAAAAAACATATCCATATATTCACTATAACTCATAAACAACCTTTTTTAAAGAAATATAAAAACTTGATTATGTTAAATTTCATCATAAAATTCTTTTAAAAACAGTTGCATAAAATCATGCCTTTTTTGAGCCATATTTAGCGCTGTTTTTGTATGTAATTTGTCTTTTAATAAAAGCAATTTTTCATAGAAGTGAGATAAAGTTGAGTTTGTTATTTTGTTAAATTTGTACTTACCGTCATTTAACAAGATATTTTCGTCATCATAAAAGTTCCTTTGTTTAGAGTTGCCGTATTCAATGGTTCGAATAATACCGATGGCGCCAATGGCATCTAGCCTATCGGCATCTCTTACAATTTTTGCATTGAGAGAATTTAAGTCAGAGTTTTGTCCGTTATTCCAAGATATATTAGATATTATGTAAACAATCTCGTTAATTTCTTCTAGCGTATAGTTATTTTCACAAAGGAATTGTTTAACATGTTCAATTCTATTTTCAAAATTTTCAAACAGTTTTTTGTCTACGGTGTCGTGTATTAGTGCGGCTGTGAGTACAATTTTTTCATTGCCTTTTTCTTTGTTGTTAATTTTTTTAGCGTTGTTATAAACTCTTAATGCGTGCTGTAATCCGTGCCCGCTGTTATCTTTACTTAATTCATTTTTAACAAATTTAATAATGTTTTTCATAGATCCTCCAAACGAAATTTATTTGATGCTAATATAAACTATCGGAAATAAAATTTTGTTTGCTCAAAATTTTTGAGTTGCTATCGCAACCGCTCGTTATCACTCGCATTTCCGCTAGTTTGTTACTTCGTTGCGATTTAGCAAATACCTAAAGGTGCTTGCTCTCTCGCTCCTCGTAATAAACTATCTTAAGCATTAGACAACTTACGATAATATAAGCTATCGGAAATAAAATTTTGTTTACTCAAAATTTTTGAGTTGCTGTCGCAACTCGCGTGCTCTGCTCGCACCTTCCGAGTTTGAATAACCATCAGTTTTGCTTGAATATATGCTCCGCATGCATTCAGATAAAACTTCCGATAATATAAAACAATAATAAGTCAAGAGTGTTTGCTGTTTTTTAATTTGTTTTTGCGTATAAGTTCAATTATTAAGATAACAAGGCTATATCCCAAAATGTATATTGGAGCAATAACCCACGCGGTTAGTTGTGTGCCACTTAGCATAGGTTCAACAATATGGAACGCATCAGAGAACCCAAATACTGACATTTGAAATGCGCCGATTGCAAAATATGCAGTAAAACCAAATAAAGTACAATACCATTTTGTGTATGTAATAGATATTTGATTAAACATTAAAAGTGCTATAACCATTACTAACGCCAAACTGTGATGTAACAAACCGGAAATTGTAGGCAAATAGAACACCGTAGGTCCTTGGTTAAGAAATGATGGATAACCTAAAGTTATAATTGCACCAATAAGAGCCAAAAACCATGTAAAATGATAAACATTATTATCTTTTTTTCCAAATAATACAGCAAGCGACAAAACTAGACTAGTCATGCCACAAAAACTTTCGGGTATAATTTGTTCCCATCTAACTTGATTGTACCTAAAAACTTGAGAAAGGCGATTAATTAAAATCCAAATAAATAAAGCCCCGGCGATGCATTTTAAAATTATTTTCTGAGATTTTTCACTTTTTGCAAATTTTTTAGCACAAAACAATCCAACACCAGACAGCAAAAGCGTTATTAACAAGTAAATCCAATGAACAGTTCCAAAAACTCTTAAATCCATATTAACACTCCAAGTAAGTTTATTGGTTATAGATTAACATAAAACGCAAATAAGTAAAACAAAAAATTGTATATAAATGATTAAATTTAAAAACATATATTTAGTCTAGAAAAAGAAATTTGACATACTTATAATTTTTTTATTTGGAGTGACGGCGATGAGTTTAATTTATTAAAGTCTTATATGTTTTCATTGTCAAAAGCAAACACTTGTTGCATTCGTGTTGTTCTTGCATTCTTAAAAAATCACATTCTAACAAATAGAATGCGATTGCTTTTGGCTGAAGTCCGTTATCCAACTCTAACGCCAAGTCTGAAATGGTGTTAAGGTTTCTGATTCGGTTTAAAGATTCAAATAGTCCATTTTTAATGAATCAATAGTTTTTTTAAAAATCTCTTTGTCATGTTGTGTTAAATATTTTGAAAAGGATTCATAAATAATTTCAATATAGTTTGATTCTGCTATAATTTTTCTTATGAATTTGTCATTAATATAATAACAGCAGGCGGTTAACATTAAACATCTATCTAATTTTGTTTTAGGTGAATAGAATTTTAAAAATTTTCTATGCTCAAAGTCTTCTAAGATTTCTTTTGTCACGCCATTTTTTGAAACTGTCATTTGTTGAATTCCGTTTGCAGTAGTTATAACATTTGCAAAAGCATCACTATCTTTTAATATGTAATTGAATTTAATAATATTAGCATCTTTACCTAAATATGGCTTTGTGTGGTATCGAATTGATTCTTTTAAGATGTGATATTCGGATTTGCTCAAGTTTAGGACTTGTTTATAAGTAGGATTGCTTAAAATTTCATAAGATAAATCCCCATGATCAACGCTTTTATTGTCATCATAGGTTTTGTAATTGACCCATTGTTTAAACCTTCCGATGTCATGAAATAAACCAATTAAATAACAAAGATTACGTTCTTTTTTGTTAAATTTTTTGTTGCAGGCCATTGAAAAGCAGTTTTTTGCAACATCGAAAGAATGAATTGCTTTCCTAAGTAAATTGGAATCAGTTAAGTCGTAATCCTTAATTTGATTCCAAAAAATATTGTTATAATTTTGAATTGTTTGATTCATTAAACTAAACTCCTAATCAATAATAACAAAATTGTAAATGTAAGTCAAAAAAACCCAAACCAAAACAAAAAGTTCGATTTAGGTTTTAATTGGCGGGGCATAAGGGACTCGAACCGAACCGCACTTTTACCAATTTAAAAAATCAAAAGCCAAATTGCCAATATGTAATAATTCATCATCTAAAGTGATTTGATTAAGTTTATCTTTTATCATTTTTTGACAATCTACATATTGAGTCTCAGT
>JAFUKB010000002.1 GCA_017467895.1 Clostridia bacterium | reverse complement strand
TAGCGACACTGTGCCAAATGTTTCTGCGTCTGCCTCGGCAACTGGCAATCCATCTGCAGAATTACCCGTTGCATGGCCATAAATTGTGCCAGTTATGTCAGCCTTACAGTTGTGGGCAGTAAAGCCTAGTTTACCACTGGCGCTTAAGTTTGCTGTGGTTGCTGAGTAAACACCTATGGCTATTGCGCACACGCATAAGCAGATGGTTACTATGTTAAACCACAATCCAAATTTCTTTTTCATGTTTTTTCTCCCTTTATTTTTAGTTAATAGTGAATAAGTAATAGTGAATAGGTAATAGTGAATAGGTGTTGATAATTTTAATAATGAATTGTGAATGGTTGCAGACAATACACCCATCACTGAAAGAGTTGTTTAATTTGTCATTATCTTTTCACTCTTCACTTTTACTTTTTCACTTTTCACTTAAAGTGTACCCCCCCCCGCGAAGTTGTCAAACGATTTTTAATAATTACAAAAACTTTTTTGCTTGACCATATTTTTGCTTCCATTTTGGCATGCGGGTTTAGATTTATTTACAAGCATTATGTATTTTTGCCAGTTTTAGCCTTGCTGACAATTTTCTATTACTTTTAAGTTTTCTAAAATGTTAATATGCACAAAAAAACAACCAACATTCTAAATGTTGATTGTTTTTGTATTTTACATTTACACAATGTTACAAAAAGCATTCTTTTGCACAATGTTGTTCTTACATTTTTAAAAACCGCTTTTATTAAAAAGCGGTTTAAAAATTATAATTTTTCAATCATTGCTTGCGCCTGTTTATTTCCTGTTAACATTTGTTCAATAATGTTTGTAATTTTCTCTTTATTTTCGGCAAGCCTTGCCAAAATTGTTTGTTTATCAATATATAGCACTTTACTAATGTAATCAGTTACAGATTTACAAACTGCTTCAACTCTTTTAGTATGATGAACTTTTAGCAAATTATTTACATTTATGTTAGATAAAACTTTTTTAGTGTAAGTGTCAATTAGTCTTTTTTGATAACTTTTCATCAATTTAGCAAACTCTGGCGAAACCAAATATTCATGAATTACGCAAAGTGCCTCATGTTGATTTTTAAAATCAGAATATACCCTATTCAAAACAAAAGCACGCAACCAATTAAAGTCTTGGGTATGAAATTTTACATTAGATTGCTGATAGTCATTAACATTATTAACCATTGAACTGGACACATAGCAATCTCCCAAATAGCCTTTAACAATATTTTCACAAAATTTTATATCACCTGCCGTCATACGCCCACCCAATTTTTTATTTCATTAATTTTAATGTAACATCAGGACTTGGCTTTGTCAATGCTCAATTTGCAAAAATTAAAAAATATTTTTCATGGCACAATACAAATTATATAAAAAAAACAGCAACATAAAATTGCTGTTTTTTAACGATGCAAGAATAACACGAATTAAATGAGTGTTTTCTTATTATCTTATGACCTAGCGTTTAATTTAATGCCAGGGCCCATGCTTGTTGCAACAGATACATTTTTAATATATTGACCTTTTGCAGCAGCAGGTTTTGCTTTGATGATTGCGTTCATCAATGCTTCATAGTTTTCCATGAGTTTTTCTTTACCAAAACTTACTTTGCCGATGATAACATGAACATTGTTAGTTTTGTCTAAACGGTATTCAACTTTACCTGCTTTAACATCGCTAATTGCTTTTGTTACATCCATAGTAACAGTGCCACTTTTTGGATTTGGCATTAAGCCTTTAGGGCCAAGAACTCTAGCAATTCTACCAACAACGCCCATCATGTCTGGAGTTGTGATACAAACATCAAAGTCTAACCAGTTATCGTTTTGAATTTTAGAAATAATTTCTTCTGCACCAACAAAATCAGCGCCTGCTTTAACTGCTTCTTCTGCTTTGTCGCCACGAGCAATAACCAAAACTTTTACGCTTTTACCTGTTCCATGAGGAAGCACAACTACGCCACGAACTTGTTGGTCTGCATTACGACCATCAACACCCAAACGAATGTGAAGTTCAACGGTTTCGTCAAATTTTGCTTTTGCAGTTTCGATTGCAAGAGCCAAGCCATCTTCAACTTCATAAAGTTTTGATTTATCAATTTGACCTAAAGCAGTTGTATATCTTTTACCTTTATTCATAAAACCTCCTGTGGTTTTAGCAAATTGTTTAATTAAACAATTCTCCCACTATTCTTCTACAACAACA
Organism: Clostridia bacterium; assembly: GCA_017467895.1. Lineage (GTDB taxonomy): Bacteria > Bacillota > Clostridia > Christensenellales > UBA1242 > HGM11367. Next base: position 5,780 of record JAFUKB010000002.1, on the reverse strand, counting down.
CCCATAGTTTTAGCAGTGCCAATAATCATTTGCATTGCTTGTTCTACTGAAGATGCGTTCAAATCAGGCATTTTTGTTTCTGCAATTTCTCTGATTTGAGCCATAGAAATTTTTCCGACTTTTGTTTTGTTTGGTGTGCCTGAACCACTTTCAATTCCGCAAGCCTTTTTAATTAAAACTGCTGCAGGTGGAGTTTTAAGCACAAACTCAAATGATCTGTCTTGATAAATTGTTATCACAACAGGAATGATAAGACCAGCCTGTTTTGCTGTTCTATCGTTAAATTCTTTGGTAAATGCCGCAATATTGATTCCATGTGGGCCAAGTGATGAGCCTACTGGAGGTCCTGGTGTGGCTTTACCGGCAGGCAACTGTAATTTAACAATTGCATTAATTTTTCTTACAGCCATTGTAAAATCCTCCTATGTGGTTTTAATGAAGCGCATTGTAAGAATAAGATTTACGCCTCTCCCACTAAATATATATTTAAACGAGATTGCTCTCGGTTAAACCAAAGTAATTTTGCGGGCAACCCGCAAAGACTAAACAATAAATGTCAATCATTATATAATTAAAACTATCATTAATTATTCATTATTAACTATTCATTATTCATTCATAATCTTGATACTAGTCCGCAACCTTTCTAAGTTGTGAGTAATCAAGATCAACAACGGTTTCTCTGCCAAACATTTCAACCTTAACTTTTGCACGAGAGTTTTCTGCATCAATAGAAACAACTTCGCCAATCATTGTGTTGAGTGGGCCTTCAACCACCTCAACCCTGTCGCCTTCAGCAAGGTCAACTTCAATTTTAACTTTTTCTAGACGAAGCCTTGCAACTTCTTCTGGTGTTAAATCAAGTGGACGACCTTTAGGTCCAGTAAAACCAGTAATGCCACGAGTGCGTGTTACATTATGCCAAATATCATCGCCATAAATCATTTTAACCAAGATATAACCTGGCATAACCTTGCGTTGAACAAGTTGTTTTTTGCCGTTTTTTTCAACAATTACATCTTCCATTGGAATAATAATGTCAAAAATTCTGTTTGTTAAGTTATAGTTTAAAGCCATTTGCTCCAAGTTTTCTTTGGCAACATTTTCATAACCAGAGTATGTATGCAAAACATACCACTTTGCGTTTTCTGCGTTTTGATTTTCCATACAAGCCTCCTACATGTTTTTTGTCAGTAAATTATAAAGTAAATACAAGAGTTGGTCAATACCAAGCACAACAAGCAAAAATGCTGCTGTGACTGACAACACAACAACTGTTGATTTAACCACCTTACCAAAAGATGGCCAAGTAACTTTTTTAAGTTCGCTTACAGTTGCTTTAACCTTTCCTGCACCTTTTTTTGCCGACTTTTTGCCGTTTGCTTTAATGACCTTTTCGTCAGAACCTGCCGACTCTTCAACTACTATTTCGTCGTTTTGTGACTTTTCAACTTCAACTGTTTCTTCTTCTACTTCAACAACAGTTTCTTTTGTTTGGTCGTTATCATCGTAAAATGTCATAAAAATCTCCTTAAATATTTCTACTTAGTTTCTTTATGAACAGTACGCTTGTTGCAACGAGGGCAGAATTTTGTAATTTCAACTCTGTCAGGATTGTTTCTTTTATTTTTTGATGTTGCATAATTTCTCTCTTTGCATTCTGTGCATGCAAGAGTTATATGTGTTCTTGTTGGATTTGCCATAACCTTATCTCCTTAAAAAATAGCGCCTCAAGCGGTGCATATGGTCATATAATAGCACATACGGCACTTATTGTCAACTACAAAAAGCATTAAACCAATAAATTATTTTTCACTCAAAAAAACAAAAACCGCCTTTTAATACTCAAGCGGTTTTTATGATTTTTTAAATTTTTAAGCGTCTCTGCCATCATCAGTTGTTGATGGTTTGTTTGATGGAGTTGCTGGCGTTTCAGTTTGTTCTACTGTGGTTGAGCCCTCGGTTGTTGGTTGTCCTTGAGGTTGATGCCTATCCAAAATTTCTGAACCAGCGCCACCTTTTTCAGAAATAAGCCTTCTTAATGCAGCAACTTCTTCAGCAGAAAGGGTTACACCTTCTGGTTCTGGCTTTTTAATTTCAGGTTCGGTTGCTTCAGCAGTTGGTTCTTCAATCCCTAATAATCTGTCAAGTTCGCCAGTCTTTTTTAATTTTTTATATTCTTTATAAGTTAATTTTTTATTACTTATGTTTTTAATAATTTTATTTAATGCCAAACGGCTACCAAGCCAGCCAGTAAAATGAATAACGGCACTACTTGCCAAAACAATAGGCAAATATATTGCCATGTTAATTTTCATTACTAATCCAAAAACAATTAATGCTGGCACATAAATTGCTGTTGATATCCTGTTTGTTCTAATGCTTTTTTCTTGCGATCTTAAAACATTGCCCGGAAGCCCGCTAAGCCTTTCTGCAAACTCCCTCTTTTCTTGTTCTGTCATGTCAGATAACATAAATACACCCCTTAATTAAATTCATAGTTATTTTATCATAATCACAGGGTTTGTCAATAGTAAATTTATTTTTAATAATTGTAAACAAATTAATTTTTTAAATATAATAAAAATTATTTGTTTTTTGCGTAAAAAACAGAAATTTTATTATGTTTTTATTAATTTTTTTAAATATTTATAAAGTTTAATTAAAAAACAGCACCTTTGAGAATGCTGTCTTTTAAATAATAACATATTAAACCTTTTTGGTTTCTTTTAATGAAATTGTGCGGTTGAACACAAGTTTTTCATTGGTTGAGTCACTATCTAGGCAAAAATATCCATTTCTAACAAATTGATATCTTTCGTTTGAATCAAAATTAATATCTTCAACAAAACAATTTTCAAGAATTTGTTTTGAATTAGGATTAATTTTGTAGCCATCAGTTGCTCGCTCTTGACCTTCAACCTCTTCGGCGGTTTCTTCGTCAATAAGGTTTTCAAACAATCTACATTCAACATGTTTTGCATGTTTTGCGTTAACCCAATGAATTGTGCCTTTAACTTTGCGCGTACATCCACTTCCAGATTTGGTTTCTGGATCATATGTGCAATAAATAGTTGTAACCTTGCCGTTTTCATCTTTTTCAAAAGATTCACATTTGAGAATATATGCACCCATTAAGCGAACTTCATTGCCTGGGTAAAATCTAAAGAATTTTGGAACTTGTTGTTCAACAAAATCGGCTCTATCAATAAGAAGTTCTTTTCCAAAATAATATTTGCGCTTGCTAGATGCTTCTTTTTGAGGATAATTGTCTAAAACAATTTCCTCTTCTTTTCCCTCTGGATAATTTGTTATAACAAGTTTAATTGGGTCTAAAACAGCCATAACTCTAAACGCCTGTTCGTTTAATGTGTCTCTAATAAAGTGTTCTAAAAACGCTGGTTCAATTAACGAAACTGCTTTAGAAACACCTGTTGCTTTAACAAAGTTTTTTAAACTCTCTGGCAACACTCCACGGCGCCTTAAGCCACGCAAGGTATAAAGCCTTGGGTCATCAAAACCACTTACTTTGCCATCGTTAACAAGTTGCTTAATAAAGCGTTTGCCAATTATTGCACCTTTAATATAAAGGTTTGCATATTCAATTTGGCGAGGGCGATTTTTTAACCCACTGTTTTCAACAACCCAGTTATAAAGAGGGCGGTGGTCTTCAAATTCTGGCCCGCAAATGCTGAATGTAACACCTTCCAAAGCATCATCAAGTGGGTGCGAAAAATCATAACTAGGATAAATATTCCAACTTCTGCCAATGCGTTGGTGGTGCAAATATTGAATTTTATAAAGCACTGGGTCTCGCATGTTCATGTTTGGGCTTGCCATGTCAATTTTTGCACGCAAACATCTGCTTCCTGCTTCAAATTCGCCGTTTTTCATGCGTTCAAACAAGTCTAAATTCTCTTCAACACTGCGGTCTCTGTATGGGCTGTTTTTTCCTGGTTGAGTAAGAGTGCCTCTATACTCAGTAACTTGTTCAGGGCTAAGGTCACAAACATAAGCCTTACCCTCTTTAATTAATTTAACAGCAATTTCATAGTTTTGTTGAAAATATTCAGTTGCATAATGAATGTCTTTCCAGTGATAACCCAGCCATTTAACATCATCTTGAATGGCGTCAACAAACTCTTGACATTCTTTGCTTGGATTGGTGTCATCATATCTAAGATTGCACACACCGCCAAACTTTTCTGCAATGCCATAATTAAGCATGATATTGCGCACATGACCAATGTGCAAATAACCACTAGGTTCTGGTGGATGTCTTGTTTGAACATAGCCCGCCTTGCCCTCACGAATGTCTTCAACAATAAAATCTTCAATAAAGTTTTCAGGTGTAATGTTTTCCATAAAAAAGTGTCCTTTCAATTAACAATAAACTTAAAAATAGTTTAATTTTTGTATGCTATAAAGACTAGCATAAATACAAAAAAATTGCAAGAAAATTGAATTGTTAGAATTTTTCACTTTTCTTGCAATTAAAATTATTAATAATCCCGTAAAATTTTTTCCAAAAAACTACTATAAGAATTTCCTGTTAAGAAATTGTTATTACGAGGAGCGAGAGAGAATGCGCAAACTTGTTTGCGATCATTCAAAATCGCGACGAAGTAAAATCGCGTAGCGTTATTACGAGGAGCGAAGAGCCAAGCGCGAAGCATTTGGCTAGGCGCGACGAAGCCTAAAATCAATGGAATTGTTATTACGAGGAGGCTAGACGAATGCACGAAGTATATTCGAATAGCCGACGAAGCCTAAAATCAATGCCTGCATGTGCACCAAAACATTGGTGCGCATGGGTTGCAAAGCAACCAATTTTTGCTTTTGCAAAATTATGCAGGAATTGATATTTGGAAAGCCGGACGCACGCCGATCGCGTTGCCCACACTAAAGTTATTGAGGGAGCCAAGGGTAAGCATGTAGAACGCAAAGTACGCAATGGACGAAACCGGAGTGCGCAACCACCAAAAGCCAGCGGTTCCAGCAAATGTCCCGTCCCCAGCAAGGCTTGTGGTTGGGAGCATATAACTCACTTTATAGGTATCACGACTTGATGTTAGTGTTGCGTCTTTTTGTCCGAGGAAGTTACATGCTTCATAATAACTTAAGCACCACAGTTTATCTGAGTCGGTTGCTGAGGTTGAGATTGTTTTATTGTTTATTGTTTTTGATGAAGCAGTAAATGTGCCCGCTTTTTTGGTTGCTGTTGCTGAGGTTGTGCCTATGTCGGAGTACAAACTAAATGTTGCTCCGTTTTGTGCTGAATCTAATGGGCGTGCGGTTATCATATTGTATACGCTGTCTGAAGAAATTTCAAAGTAGGTTAAGAATGATTTATCGCCTGTTAATGCAGTTGTTGTATTTGGGTAATAGTCTTGCGCAGAGCCTGCGTTTGCTGTGTTGCCCTCGTATGTTCTATATGCTGGGTCATCAGAATTGCTATTTAAGTATGCTCGTATATTACTTGAAGAATAATCATTTGGTTTTAATGTATGTGTTGTATAGCCATCTAATGTGCTTGCGTCCCCGCCGTTGTAATATACGGAGTAACTGGTTGCTGATGAGTTATGGAAGTTATATGAAATACCATAGTTTGAGACACTCTTCTCTATATCTAATACGTATTCTGAGATAAAGTAGTATGTTTTACCTTCTTCGGGTTTGCTTGTTTTTTCAAACAGTTTATATGTGCTTGTTGTTGTGTCATATTCCGCTATTGGAACCCAGCGGAGTTTTTCGCTTCTATTGTATGGGTTCGTGCCCAT
>JAFUKB010000023.1 GCA_017467895.1 Clostridia bacterium | reverse complement strand
TAGGCGACATGTATTTTTATCATGGCGCCTATGTTGACCCAGAAACCAAAATGGCAACAGTAAAAACATATGACATAGTGTTTCAAATAACCATAACCAACTTGAGCGAGAGTGCAATAACCGCAAACATTCCAGCGCCAACACTAGGTAACACAAGTGCAATAACAATGCTAGACGCAGATGATAATGCAGAATACACCTCGTTTCCATATGAAGGCAAAATAGCCAAGAACTCACAAAAAACAATCATGTTTGCCATTCGTTTAACCGACAAAACGGCATTAACAGAAAAAGTCGAATTTAACTGGACAGGAATTGAGTTTGAGGAGTGGAGTTTAATAAAATCCGACACAGTAACAAACAGTATAGATAGTGATAATGGCAGTACATATTATTACATAGAGATGGGAACAAACCCAACAACGGGCGACCCACTCCGTTGGGTTCCATTTGCGGTGTATGATGAAAGTGTCGGAGATTATACAACATTTTCAAAAACCGATAAACCAGAAGAGGGTAAAACATATTATTTTATCTCAGAATATGTTTTAGACCTATATATAGATTCAACCTCAACATATGCATATGGAATTTCATATGGTTACTATGCGTCAAGCGATACATCAACAGCGGTGTATTATGTAAACGGCACACCAACTACAACATCAGGCATACAACCAAATGATTATTCAGTAAGTAATATTCGCTCATACTTAAACGGAGGAGAAGCGTATAAATGTAGTGATGACAATAATCAATATTATGCGCTAACAACCGAAGCAATGACTGGGGAAAATGCATTTGCAAGATACTTTGGCTTAACCTCTGACCCAATATATACAGGGAACTATATAACCTCTCGCCCCCTAACGGGAGACAAAGACGGAGCGACATTTAGTCTTTACTCAGACTTATTAGCAACAACTGCAAAAACACGCCCAACTGAAGAGTCACCATTCACGGCGACAGCAAAAGCGGCGACATCAGATAAAGATAAACTTTGGTTGCCAAGTTATTTTGAAGTGTATAATTACATTGGTAGTACAGCAGCCGTTCTCAAAGCATCCAGACTTACGACGCAGGGCGCATCAACTCAAATCGTTGGCGGTTGGTGGTTGCGCACTCCGTATTCGAAGGCTCACCGTGCGTACTATGTGAATACCGGTGGCTACTTCAATTACTACGAGGTCTACTACTCTATTCACGTGGCGCGTCCGGCTTTCCAAATCACAATACCATAGGATTCAATTTTTGCAAATTTACAATATATATTAACAAAAAATGTTCTACCAAAAACAAGCAGAACATTTTTTTATTTAAGAATGCAACAACAACACGAATGCAATGAGTTTTTTCTTGTTAATGTTTATTCTTTTTCAAGCACATCAACCACATGTGAACTGGCGCCCAGCAGGTCGGGGCGGGTGGCATTGTTAAGTTGATAGTTTAAAAAGTATTCAAAGTCTTGGTCAGAGAGTTTGTTTATTGATTGGCGAATATAGTCAGTTGCACCGTCAGGGGAGAATATGCAAGCGCGTTTTAAGTTTGCAAGAGTGTTATATTCATCAATTTGTGGCTGGCGAACATATGAGTAGAGGTCGTCGGGATTAGTGATAATGTTATAATTACAGTCTATTTTGCCGTTGTTAATTGACTTTCGAATGTTGTTATCCATGATTCCATGGCGAATAAGGGCATAGTCAGCAAGCAGATAAGCCACAAAAATATATCCGCCTTTTTTGGTAACTCTTTTTGCCTCTCTAAGTGCTTGAACCTTATCTTCTGTTGTAAACAAATGGTACATTGGACCAAACATGATGGTTATGTCAAATGTTTCGTCTTTAAATTTTTTTAAGTTTAGTGCATTGCCTTGAAATGCTTTAACCGTGCTGTTGTTTTGTTTTAGCACGCTTAAATTTTTTTTAACCAGTTCAACTGCTGTTACATCATGACCTTCGTTTGCAAGGGCAATGCTATATTTGCCTGTTCCTGCGCCTATGTCAATAATTTTGCAAGGTGCTGTGTCAATATATTCATGCAAAAATGCCATAGAAACAGTAAATTCAACAATTCCATGGCGGGTTGAAAGGCGCTTGTCTTCGTTAAACTTGTTATAATACTTTTCTATTTGATTCATAAGGGCAGTATAGCACAAAATTTAAGTTTATATCAAATATATTTATTTTAGATTTACACATGTGTCACATTTAAAATTTGGCTAATTGCTAATTGTTTGTTTAATGTGTGGTTATAAACAAGAAAATACTCATTTGATTAGTAGTGGTCTTGCATGTACAAAAAAAATAGGTTTAACGAAAAACCTATTTTTTTGTAACAAAGATTAATTAAACATTTTAAGTGCTTGTGCTTTTGCTTCGTCAAAGTCAACAATTAAAGTTGCAACAAGGTTTTGACAAGCAAGTTTGTTAAGTGAGCCATCTTCATTTAAAACACTTGCGTTTTGAACAGGCATTGCTATTGATGCAGAAATTGCTGATGCAAATGTTTGGCAAGCATATTGCAATGCAATTTGAGAGTTAACAAGTGAAGCAACAACTTTAATTTTTGCCATGTGAATAAAGCCAACCATTGCGTTTTCCATGCCAGCAAATTGAGCACCAAGCCTATTTTTTGCGTCGCCATACATGTGTTTTGTTGAGGTTGAAAGTTCTTTAAGCAATGCGGTAACTGCTTCAAAATATGTTTTTGCGATTTGCAAAAGGGAATATGCGTTGCCACTATTAAAATCATAGCCAACAACACTGTTGAAAAACTTGCCAGTGGCTTCAATTAATTTTTCTGATGATTTTTTTAAATTAACAAAAGAGTCGCCCCCAAGTGTGCCAAGTTTGTCGCCCAATGCTTTAATGCCAATGCAGAGGTCACTAAGAGTGGCTTTATATAGTTGCCAGCCATTTGCCATATAGGCTGAATATTTGGTTGCAAACTCTTGCGAGTTGATTTGTTCTTGTGTTGTGTTTGCAAGTGCGTTTAACAACTCTTCATAAAATTTGTGGGCAGAAAGTAAAATTTCTGGCAAAACATCTTTATTATTAATAACAAACATAATTTACTCCTATATAACTTTAGACTATCAATTTTTTAAACATTTTGCAAACGAATTAACTTGTTTGCATTATTTTTTTAAAAAAAGTGGCACAGGGTTATTTTTTTGTTTAATTGTGAGTGTTACAATGCCCAAGCAAAAATGCAGGGAGGTTAAAGCGTTTTGGATATTGCAGGCGAGATTGACGGCAAAATGATTAAAAAAGTGTTAAAGGCGTTAGAAAAAAAGGCAACCGGTTACGACAGCATTGAAACAACCGAAGAATATGCCACCGAGGAAGGCAAAGAAGTTTTAATTAAGAAAAAAGTAACAAAGCATCATATTCCCGCAGATATTTCGGCAACAAAAATATTATTAGAAGTTTGCGGAAGCAAGGACGAAAAAACCTTTTTTGGAATGAGTGATGAGGAGTTGGACAAAGAGGCAATTAGGCTTTTTAAGGAATATCAAACGCTTACCGACACGGACATTTATAAAACAATAAAAGGAGAGGTTGAAGATGGAGATTAACAAAATTGCCATAAAAACAAAATGTGATTTTAACGGGTGCAAAGGGCTTGCAGATGTAAGCATTTTTGACAGTGTCGACACGGCAAAAAAAATTAATTTATGCAACTCGTGCTTAAAGCAGATTTATGAGTGTGTGGCAAAGACGGTTATTCCAAAAGGAATTGACGCGCCTTTTAAAAAGCAGAAAAAATTAAGATAAGGAGAAGAAATGAAACAAACAAAAGTGCAAGAGTTAGTTAATGAAGTTACCGAAGATTTTAAAAAGCGAAGTTTGGAACGAAAACCTTTTGATGCGCAATGGCAACTCAACATGAATTTTTTAATGGGGAATCAATATTGCAGTGTTGGCTACAACAACGACATTGAAGAATATGACAAGCAGTTTTTTTGGCAAGAGCGTGAAGTGTTTAACCACATTGCAAGCATTGTTGAAAGCAGGCTTGCAAAATTAAAGACGGTCAGACCAACAATGACGGTTATTCCAACAAGTGGTGACGAAAGTGATGTTAAAACTGCAAAACTAGCCAAAAAGATTATCAACTCAATTTATAACAAAGAAGACATGTCGAAACTTATTTGCGAGGCTACAAAGTGGAGCGAAATAACAGGTTCGGCTTTTTATAAAATTACTTGGAACAACAGCAAAGGTCAGACTTTTGCTGTTAGTGACGACGGCAAAAAAATTAAAATGGGTGACATTCAAATAACTGTATGTTCTCCGTTTGAAATTTATCCAGAAAGCACAAGCAGTGCAGACATTAACGACTGCAAATCAATTATTCATGCAAGGGCTTATAGTGTAGACGATATTGAAGCCATTTGGGGCAAAAAGGTTGCTGGCGAAGAGGTTAACATTTTTTCGCTTGATTCCAAAAATGATGGAATAGGTGGGCTAGATTACAATGCGCGAGCAACAAAAATTGTAAACACTGTTAAGAGTAATTATGCAGTTGTTATTGAGCGTTATGAAAAACCAACGCTTGCTTTTCCTAACGGGCGCTTAGTTATTGTTGCTGGTGGAGAGTTATTGTTTGACGGAGAATTGCCATATTTAAACGGAAACGATGAGGCAAGATGTTTCCCTTTTGTTAGACAAGTTTGCTTAGAGCAAAGTGGTTGTTTTTGGGGCAGTAGCGTAATTGAGAGAATTATTCCAATTCAACGCGCTTATAATGCAGTAAAAAATCGCAAGCACGAATATATGAACAGGCTGTCAATGGGAGTTTTAACAGTAGAAGATGGTTCGGTTGACATTGACAACTTAGAGGAAGAAGGACTATCTCCAGGCAAAATTTTAGTTTATAGGCAAGGTGCTAATGCTCCGTCGTATATGAGCAACACATATGTTCCATCAGAATTTTCGATTGAAGAAGAGAGACTTTTAAACGAGTTTAAAACAATTAGTGGGGTTACTGATATTGTTAATTCAAATTTGGCTAACGCAAACATTTCGGGGGTTGCATTACAACTTTTAATTGAGCAAGACGAGGCAAGGCTTACAATTACTAGTGACCAAATTAAACAGTCAATTAAAGAAGTGGCAAGGCAAATTTTAAGGCTATATAAGCAGTTTGCAACAGTGCCAAGATTACTAAAAATAAAAGGTGACCATGGCGAGTTGGAGTTAGAATATTTTTGTTCTTCAGATATTACAAGCGATGAGGTTACATTTGAAACCGACACAGAACTTAATGAATCTCTTGCTCAGCGCAGGAGCATGGTTTTTGAACTTTTAAACGCAGGGCTTTTACACAATGAAGATGGCAAATTAACAAACCGCATGAGAATTAAAGCACTAGAACTTTTGGGGTTTGGTGTTTGGGAGCATTCGCAAGATTTGTTTGAACTGCATCAAAAAAAAGCATCATGTGAGAACAACAAGTTTATGCACAATGAGACTGTTGAGATTAGCGAAATAGACGACCACGAAATTCATATTAACGAACACATAGCATTTATGCTTGGTGGAGATTTTGAAAAAAATGCCACAAAAACTATTAATAAAAATATGTTAGAGCATATTCGCGAGCATAAAAAATTTAAAAAAATTACGACAGAAAATATGCAATAAATAATTATTTTTTAATAATTAAAATTAAATAAAAATAGAAAGTTTATTTATATTATAAATAAAAATTATTAAAAAAATTACAATAAAAAATTAAAAACAAACAAAATAAATTTAAAAAAATTAAAATATATTAAATAAAATAAAAAGGTGACAAAAAATGGAAGAAGAAAAAATTGGGGAACAACCTGTTTTAGATGAGAGCAATGTACAAAGTGAAATTGTTAAAAGTGAAGATGAGGGTACGACTTTAGACTCTTTAAATGAAACCGGCTCCCTTGGAAAATTTAAAGACGCGGAGAGTTTGCTTAATGCCTATAACAGTTTGCAGGCTGAGTTTACTCGAAAGTGTCAAAAACTTAGCGATGTTACAAAAGAATTAGAAGAGAACAAATCGCAAATCGCCGAAAGTGAGCCTGTTTATGCTAGCAAAAATTGGCGAGAAAATGTGAGCAACTTTTTGGCAAAAAATTCTGAGGCGCAAAAATATTCAGGAGAAATTGCAACCGAAATTTTAAATGATGAAAAATTGCAATCTTCTCCCAATGCCTTAGAACTTGCATGGGCAAGAGTAATGCAAAAAAATTATGTTGAGCCCGCAAAACTCGCAAACGACCAAAACTTCATAAATGAACAAATTTTGAGTCGCAACGAGATAAAAATGCAAGTGTTAGAAGAATATTTTAAAAATTTGCAAAAGCAAAAAAATCCACCAGTTATTAGTGGGAGTGGAGAGGTGGCGGTTGCCAAAACTTCGGCTCCAACCAATATGGCAGAAGCCAAACAGATGGTGGAAAAAATATTTAATATAAAAGGATAACATATGGTTACATTATCTAGCGCAGAAAGCGCACTTAAAACCGTGTATTTGGGTGTTGTTGCAAATCAATTAAACATTAATGCAAACCCATTACTTGGCAAAATTAAACAAACAACAAAAGATGTTTGGGGCAAAGAAGTAAGAAAACTTGCTCCATATGGAATTAATGGCGGTATTGGTGCAGGGGCAGAATCGGACGCTCTTCCAGCCGCAGCAGGAAACAACTATGTTCAATTCGTTTCAGAACTTAAAAACTTATATGGAAAAATTGAACTTTCTGACAAGGCGATTAGGGCGTCGGCAAACAATGCAGGTGCTTTTGTAAACCTTTTGAACGACGAAATGGAAGGCTTAATTAAAGCGTCGTCATTTAACTTTGGCCGTATGCTTTATGGCGATGGCTCGGGGCTTTTAGCAACAGTTAGCAATTTTGATGCATCTACAAAAGCAGTAGAATGCGATTCGGTTAAAAACTTAATTGAGGGCATGGTTATTGATGTTTATACAAGCGGTGTAAAAGATGCAGAAAAGAGTGGCGCAAGAATTAAGTATGTTGACAGGGTTAATAAAACTTTTTACACAGAATCTGGTGTAACTCTTAATAGTGGCGACATGGTTTATGTTCAAAACTCAAAAGATTTTGAAATTACTGGTCTTGGCAAAATTTTCTCTGACTCAGAAACATTATATGGTTTAAGAAGAGCAGATTTCCCATGGCTTTCTCCTTATGCAAAAACAAATGCTGGCGAAATTAGCGATGGACTTATTCAAAGTGCTATTGACTTTTTAGATGAAGTATCTGGTTCAACTGTTAACTATATTGCATGTTCAAGTGCAGTTCGTCGTGCTTACCAAGAATACTTGGGTGCATATAGACGCAATATTGACATTGCAGTGTTAGACGGCGGTTATAAAGCAATATCTTACAATGGTATTCCGCTTGTTGCAGATAGATTTGTTGCTGACGATACAATGTATTTGCTTAACACAGACCATTTCACTTTACATCAACTTTGCGACTGGAAATGGCTTGAGGGCGAAGACGGCAGAGTTATTCGTCAAAACATAGGTTTCCCAACTTACAGTGCAACCTTGGTTAAATATGCAGACCTTGTATGTGATAAACCAAACGGTCAAGCAAAAATTAGTGGAATTTCTGGAACAGTTACAAATCCGTTTACTACTATTGTAACAGGTGCAACAACAACTTCTACCCAAGGCGAATAATTAACAAAATATTCTTTATGAATTAATGCTACTTGTAAAAAGGAGGGCTAATTGGAAAAAATTATTGTAAAAAGTGACGCTCTTGGCGTTATTGATAGGATTAAAGCATGGAACAAAAAGTATGAGGTTTATTTTAACTTTATTAATAAAAAATTTATGTTATACCTTTTTGAAAACGAACTTAAACCTTGCACATATTGTTTAACTTTTCCTTATGATCAGATAGATGAACGCATGATTGAATATGTTCAAAAAAGCGAGATTCAAAATCGAAAAGCGCTACTTGCTGAAATTGAAGAGTCTAACGCCCTTCTTTTAAAACAAGAGCAAAAAAAACTAATTAATCAAATGGAGAATATAAGTGACAGCAAAAGAAATAATTAAAAATGTTTGTATTTATTTAGGAAAAGAAGATATTTTAACATCTTCTTTTTTTGAACCTGATGGTCAAGAAATTTCTATTGATGCTCAAAAGGATATAGAAAAAATGCTCAAATGCATAAATGACATAACCGAAGAACTTGCAACGCAGTATATTCCAATTACAAAAACAAAAGTTATTCAACTTGACGGCGGAGCAATCGATTTATTTAGCATTGATGATTATATTCATGAAATTATATCTGTAAAATCGCTGAGTGGAAAGACATTGCGTTATGTTATATCTGGTAACAAAATGGTATGCCTTGCGTCTAAGGTGGAGATAACATACAAGGTATACCCAGAAGAAATAACTTTAGAGGGAAATGCTGATAATTTTGGTGGAAAACTTTCGGCTAGAATAATTGCCTATGGTGTTGCTAGTGAATATTGCTTTTTAGAAATGTTATATGATGACGCAACATTGTGGGAAACTAGATATAAAAACGCGCTTTTAAATGCTCAACGCAAAAAGGGAGAACTTAAATTGAAAAAAAGAGGGTGGTTTTAATGTTTTATCCTAGTTTGAAGTTGAGAAAAAATGTTGTTTCTGCAAAAGTGAACTTTACTGCATTTGAAAAATGCATGGATACCGAAACCGATGAGGCTCTTTTGCCATATAAGTCGGCAAAAATGTCGTATAATTTTAATGTTAAAAAAGGTGCATTAACAAATGGTTATGGTTTTAAAGATTTGCATTTGCCCAATTTTCACACAGATGGCGAACGAATGTTATGGGTTCCGGGAGAACCAATTAAAAGGGTTTGGGTTTATAGATATTTTAATGATACTTACCAAAAGTTTGACCCAGAACTTATTTGCTTTGGCGAAAGCGGTCAGGTGTATTTTTGTTGCATTCATGATGATTCGCCATACATATTAGAAATTCCGCAAGATGAAAAACTTACCGCAGTGCCAAACGCTGTCAATTATAATTTAAACTCAGTTGACACAATGATTTTTACATCTCAAGCAGATGGCATGTGGAAGTATGTGTTAAACAACAGTGTAACCAAGGTTGAGGGCGCTCCTGCAATTATATCTATGTGTTTGCATTATGAGCGTCTTTTTGCAGTGGTTGGTGGAGAGCGAAATCGCTTGGCATTTTCGGCAAACCTTGACCCTACCGACTGGACAGAAGACCTCTCTAGTGGTGGCTTTATTGAAATGCAAGATGAGCGTGGCAGGCTTACCAAAGTTGTTTCTTTTAATGACTATGTTTATGTGTTTAGAGAATATGGTGTCAGCCGTGTTTCTGCTTATGGTGATCAAGCCGATTTTAGTGTTTCTCACTTATTTGTTTCAAGTGTAAAACTCTATGGCGATACAGTTACTGTTTGTGGCAATAAAATATTATTACTTGCGCGTGATGGCATTCACTCTTTTGATGGATATTCAACAAAAAAATTGCAACTTGGCTTTGATGAATTATTTAAAGGTGTTGAAAATGATAATGCTTGTTCGGTTTGCTTTAAAAACAAGTTTTTGCTTGCTTGCAAATTGAATTTTAATGACGGCGAACAGGTTGGGTGTGAAGCATATGCTAAAGGATATGTTAACAATGCCCTTATTGAAGTTGACTTATCAACAAATGAAGTGTCAATTACAAGAGGCGTTGATATTGCGTTTTTACAAGTTATTGACGACCAAAATGTTGCAAAGGTTGCAGCGTGTTTTAATGGCGAATATTCAAGCAGAATTGGCGAACTTACTGAAGATGGGGAGTTGTTTGGCACCCCGCTTGTCAAACGCTGGTTTAGCCCAAAGAGCAATTTGGGTTATCCAACAAAGGTAAAGCACATAAAAGAGTGCTTAATTAAAACAAAAAACCCATGCAAAATTAAAATTGTAACCAACAAGCAAACAAAGGAATTTAATGTGAAAGGTTCCAATATTTCCCAGCGTATTAAATTAAATATGCTGGGGGAACAGGTTCAAGTAGGATTTGAGGCGAGTTGTAGTGGAGAAACATATATATCTTGTCCGCAAATAACTCTTGAAATAAGCGGTTAATAAACTGTTTAAAGTTATTAATACAAAAAGGGTAAATTGATGATAAATATAAACGAACAATTATTAAAAATGCTGATTTTCAGAAAAAAGAAAATCAACCAAAAAGGGGAAGAAAATGTATCAGTACATATTTGACAATAGTACAACACAAAAAATAAACGACAGTGCAAGCAAGGCAAAATCCGTGCTTGAACAATTTGATGAAGTTGACAAAAAATACTCTTTTGGCAACACAAGCGATATTGCATTAAATTTGCAAAGAAATAATTATGTTGCACCAAGCGAGCAAGAAGTTAAAACGCAAGCCGAAAATAGTTTAAAAAATTATAAAAACGAAAGTATCAACAAAATTAACAATACTTACGAGCAAAAATCCGAACAAATTGATGAAAAAATCAAACAAGTGAATAACAACAAAGAGAGTGAACAAAACGAGATAATTGGATTGTATTCTCAAGTTAAAAATAACGCTAGCAACGACGCAATTAAACGCGGTTTGGCGCGTTCGTCAATTATTGTTAACACTCTTGCTAATCATGACAACAACATGTTAAATGAACTTTCGGTGCTTGCAAGCAAAACCAATGACCAAATCGCGTCGTTGGGAACGCAAAAAAATACTCTTGAACTTGAAAAGGCAAATGCATTGAACGATTTTAATATTGAATATGCCGTTAAACTTCAAGGCAAAATTGATACAATTAATCAAGAAATTGCCAAGGCTGAAGAGTCTGCGGTTAAATATAACAATGAAATTGCTGAAATTGAAGCAAAATGGGCACGGGCGCAAGAGGAAAAAAATCATGAGCGACAAACCGACCTTTTGGAGTTTGTTACAAAATATGGTTCATATGCTATTGATGTGGCAAAGCAAAGCGAAAAATATGCTATAGCAAAAAACTATTTTTCTAATATGAGCAAAGATGAAGCACTGGCTGAGTTAAATAACAATTCTGTTTATAAGGAAAGTTTAGGTGCAACAAATTATAAAAAATTGTTAGAGGAAATATCGGCACGCTAATATGTGGAGCGATGTGTTTAATGTTGCTATATCAAATGGCATATTTGCTGTAATGTTTGTTGCTCTTTTGGTCTATGTGTTAAAAGATTCAAGAAAACGCGAGGGCAAATATCAAAACATTATTGATGTGCTTTCATCAAAGTTAAATACTGTCGACGAAATTAAACAAGATGTAACAGAAATTAAACAATGTTTAAAAAATAATCCTTTAAAAAGGAGAAAAGATGAAAAAACTAATAAAGTCGTATAGTTTTTGGACTGCACTTGCTGGTGCTGTGGGATTACTTGTTGTTAGCATTGGTAAGATATTTGGAATACAAATAGCCGCCACTGGCGTTGAAGAGACAATAATGGCACTGTGTGGTGTTTTGGTTGTTTTTGGCGTTGTTAAAAAGCCGAAAGATAACTCAAAACAAACAAGCCAAGAAGATGCAAGTCAATGCAAAGAACAAAGCGACGAAGACAAAACAATTAAATAGAAATAAACAAAAAAGCATGCAATTAATAGGTAACTTAAAATTAACTTTGAGTTATGCCGATATGCATGCTTTTTTTTAATTTAAGAATAAAAGAATAATGCGAATGTGATGAGAGTTTTCTCACAAATGAATTGCATAAAAAAGATTTTTCACTTTTATGAAAAATCATTATTAGTGATAAAGCGTTTGAGTGTGTAGAGTAAAACTTAAAATTTTGTGAATTTTTTATGCTTTTTTTAAAAAATTTGCGAAAAATGTTTGACATTTTGTTGTAAAGTTGACCTCTTTTTGTTATAATATAAGTGAAAAGGAGGGTAGGGCTATGAAAAAGGTTAGAAAAAATGTTTTAAAAGTTTTGGTTATGCTTTTGGCTGTGGCTTTCGTTTCTCAGGGTTTGTGTTTTAGCGCTGGGCAGGCATTTGCCGACACTTTGCTTGTTAACGCCTCTGCCCCTTATGTTTCCGCGCTGGCGGACTCAAATGTGACTGAAATCTCAACTGCGTCTGATTTGGTTAAATGGTTAAAGAGTCCAACAGGAAATGTTAAGTTGGTTGGTGGCGCTGGCACTGTGTTTGATTTGGGCAATGCTGACACATATTCTACAAAAGCATACTCGGGCACATTTGATGGTGGTTATGTTGCACTAAAAAATGTTGCAAAGCCATTGTTCTCAACATTAAATGGTTCAGCAGTAGTAAAAAATGTATACATAGAGTCTGGCTCAATATCACTTAATGGAACAAATAGCATTGGTTCTATTGCGCTTTATGCAAAAGGAAGTGCAAGGATTTCTAACTGCTTAAACAAAGCAAGCGTTTCACTTACTTCTACTTATGAAAGTGCCTATGCTGGTGGTATTGTTGGTTACGCTGAAAGTAACGCAATAATTGAACTTTGCTCTAACCATGCTAATGTAACAGTAGACAACAACAAGTCATCTGGCAAAAATTATGCATACGCGGGTGGTATTGTCGGCTATGCAACAGGTTCTGCAAAAGTTAATAACTGCTATGTTTCTTCTATTTCTGGTTCAAACATCTCAATAACAGCCGAGGCTAGGGCAGTAAATGACACTTCTTCTACCACTGTAAGCAAGGGCACAACAAAATATTATAACGGCTTGTCACACTTGGTAACCAAGGTAAATGAAGATTTTGAAAAAATTAAAAATCAAATTGCTGGCAAAAATAATGAAGAAAGCACACTAAGAAAAACTATTAACAATTTAAAATCTCAAATTAACAGTTTAGAAAGTCAAATTAACTCTTTAGAAAGCAAAATAAACAATGTGCGAAGAAAACAAAACAACTTAAAATGGTACGAAGGATATATGTGGCCAGTTTATGAAGCAGAAATTATTGGTTACAGGGCAGCACAAGGTGCTTTAAGGGTTTCACAAGGTGCACTTTGGACATCGGTTGGTGCTGTTGAAGCAAGCATTGTTGTTGTAAGAGGAGCAATTAGTGCTTTGCAAGCAACATTGTCTGGTTTGTCCGCCATTGTTACTTATAATCTTAACGATGTGAGTTGGATAGCGTTTTACGATAATGCAAAATATCAACTCAAACATGAAGACGCTTATGCTTATGGCATAGGATATATGAACGGAGCAAACGCAAAAATTACTGATTGCTATACTGACAAAGTTTCAACAAGCGGTGGTGAATATACTACAACTTATACATTCTACCTTAGATTTTGGTCAAAGAGTGAGTTTTTAAGAGGTAACTACATGAGTGATAAATTTACAAGAACTCTTACCTTTAAAGCCGAGAACAACTATGGTCCAATATCAAATGCTAATGTTACCGACGGTTATTATTTCGCAACGGCAGACAAAGATTATAACCTTAATAGACATATATATATTGATGGCAACACAAGCAACGATTTCAACAATGCAACCAAGGTTGATGAAAAGAAATACTCTTGCCATGTCCAACTTGAAAAGCAACAACTCTTCTTTAGAAACACCGGCGGAGAGAAAATTGATATGTTGGTTGCAAATGGTCACACTTTCTTGGATGATATTATGGAAGGATATGCAGGAATTGGCACATTGGTTTTAACTAGAGAATTTGACACAAAAATTCAAAACTTGGTGCTTCTTGGCAACGAAAACACAAAAGACTATAAAACTCATTCAAAAACTGCGACCGATGCAATGAAAAAATTTGACAGTTCGGTTTGGGGCGTTAGTTCTTCAATAAACGGAGGAAAACCTTACCTTAAATGCCGTTATTGGCAAGAAGTTTAATTTATTAAACAAAATTAAAGAGCAAGCAAATGGCTTGCTCTTTTTGTTTTTAATATGTAAGAATGCCATAAAATGGTTGTTTTTTTTATAAAGTTTTTATAAATATAAAAATAACAAATATTAAAAAATTTTATAAAAAAGTTGGCATAAGTTGTTGACATTTGCATACAATAGTTATAGAATGGTGTTAGCAATCTTAATTAAAGACTGCTAACACTCTAAGGCGGAGGTATATGAAAAAAGATTTAAGTGATAGAAAAAAGCATATACTTTGCTCGGCTATTGAGGACTATATTAAAGATGCTAGTCCAATTACAAGCGGAGGGGTAAAAGATAAGCATGTAAAGCAAGTTAGCACGGCAACCTTGCGTAACGAACTTAATGCGCTTGAAGCCATGGGATATTTAAAGCAACTGCACACATCTGGTGGCAGGGTGCCAACTACTGAGGGGTATAGGTATTATGTTAGTGCTTTGCTTGAAAATTTTCATGTTGATGAAGGTGCGCTGGCTAGAGTAGAGTCTAGTTTAAGTGAAAGAACAACCTCACTTAAAGACATTTTAGAATCGGTTGCTGGCTTAGTTAGTAAGGCGACAAATATGCCAACAGTTATTGTTGCAAACGGCTACGATAAACTTATTATTGAAGACATTAGAATAATCCCATTGATTGATGGCGAAGCACTTGTGCTGTTTAGAACAAAAAGTGGAATTGTTAATCATGCAATAAAAGTTCAGGCAAGCGAAAAGGCTTGTGATGATGCTGGCAAATATCTAACAAAAAAATTTAATGGCAAAACTATTGGCGAACTTTTGCTGGGAGATATTTTATATAACTCAATTGCAGAGGTTGAAGGTTTTAAAAATTTAATCGATAGTTTAATAAGTTCTATGCGAGAGTTTATTCAAAGCAGAAAAGTTGACATTCGTGGAGAAAGAGCAACGAATTTGCTTAATGCAGACGAACATCAATCGGTTATTGAAACTAAAAAAATTTTAGATTTGTTAGATGATGAAGAAGGTTTGTGTGAAGTGGTTGGGCAGGCAAGTGATGGCTCTGACATTTCAATTACCTTGGGTGATGAGAACCAAAAAGTTGAGGGTTGTGCACTAATTAAGGCGCCTATTGTTATAAACGGAACTCCTGTTGCAAATCTTGCGGTTATTGGTCCTGAAAGAATGGATTACGCAGGCATTGCCTCGGCATTAAAACTTGTAATGAATGAACTTAATGACAAAAAAGGACGGTAAAGTAAATTGAATATTCCAGTTGACGAAGAAAAGAACAAAAAGCAAACTGAAGAAGAACAACAAATTGAATCCGAAGTTTGTGACTCTGTTGAACAAGAACCTAATGAGCAGGAAAATCAAACGGCAAAAAACAGCCAAACCCTTGCTGAAGAATATTTGAATTTGGCACGCGTAATTCAGGCAGATTTTGATAATTATCGCAAACGCAGTGCTGACCAAATTGCCAAAGCAAGAATAGATGCAATTGCTGAAACTGTAGAAATTATTTTGCCTAGTTTAGATGCATTTAAAAAAGCAAAAGAAAATATTAAAGATGAAAATACATTAACAGGCATTAATATGCTTGAAAAGGCATTTGTTTCTAGTTTAGAAAAGTTGGGCATAGAAAAAATTGAGGCAGTTGGCAAACCTCTTGATCCAAATGTTCATAATGTTTTGGCAGTTGCAAAAGACGAGTCAAAGGAAGATGGCATTATATTAGATGAGGTTCAGGCAGGCTATAGAATGCAGGGTAAAGTTATTAGATGCTCACAAGTGCTTGTAAATAAATTAGATTAATATTGATTTAAAAAACTAAAAAGAATTAAAACCCAAACAAAATAAAAAAGGAGATTAAAAAAATGGAAAAAATTATTGGTATTGACTTAGGAACAACAAATTCATGCGTTGCAGTTATGGAAGGTGGAAAACCAACTGTTATTGCAAACGCAGAGGGAGATAGAACAACTCCAAGCGTTGTTGCATACACAAAAAATGGAGATAAACTTGTTGGTAAGGTCGCAAAACGCCAAGCAGTTTCTAACCACGAAAACACAATTCAAAGTATTAAAAGAAAAATGGGCGAGGACGCAAAAGTTACATTAAATGGCAAACAATATAGTCCACAAGAAATTTCGGCAATGATTTTAACAAAATTAAAAACAGATGCCGAAAGTTATCTTGGCGAAAAAGTAACCCAAGCAGTTATTACTGTTCCTGCTTACTTTAATGATAGCCAACGCCAAGCAACAAAAGATGCAGGCAAAATTGCAGGCTTAGAAGTTTTAAGAATTATTAATGAACCTACTGCTGCTGCACTTGCTTATGGTTTAGATAAAGGCGAAAATAAGAACCAAAAAATATTGGTTTATGACCTTGGTGGTGGAACATTCGATGTTTCTATTCTTGAAATTGGAGATGGCGTGTTTGAAGTTCTTTCAACAAACGGAAACACTACTCTTGGCGGCGATGATTTTGATAATGCAATTATAGAACTTTTGTGCCGTGAATTTAAAAACGAAAACGGCATAGACCTTCATAACGATAAACTTGCTATGCAACGCTTAAAAGACGCAGCAGAGAAAGCAAAAATTGAACTATCTAGCACACCTCGCACAACTATTTCTCTTCCATTTATTTCTGCCGACGCAAATGGCCCTAAAAACATGGAATATGATTTAACTCGTGCAAAATTTGATGAACTTACTGAAGGACTTGTAAAACAAACAATAGACTATGTTTCGCGCGCACTTAATGACGCAAAACTTTCTAATAACCAAATAGACAAAGTAGTTTTGGTTGGTGGTTCAACAAGAATCCCTGCAGTTGTTGATGCTGTTAAAAACTATACTGGCAAAGAACCATTTAAAGGCGTAAACCCAGATGAATGCGTTGCTGTTGGTGCTGCTATTCAAGCAGGCGTACTTGCTGGCGAAGTAAAAGATGTTCTTCTTTTAGATGTAACTCCTCTATCACTTGGTATTGAAACTTTGGGTGGAGTATTTACAAAACTTATCGAACGCAATACAACAATCCCAACCAAAAAATCTCAAGTTTTCTCAACAGCGGTAGATAATCAACCGGGTGTAGATATTCATGTTTTGCAAGGCGAAAGGGAGTTCGCAAATCAAAACAAAACCCTTGGAAGATTCCAACTTGCAGATATTCCACCTGCACCAAGAGGCGTGCCTCAAATTGAAGTTACATTTGATATTGATGCAAATGGTATTGTTAAAGTTTCTGCAAAAGATTTGGGAACAAATAAAGAACAAAACATAACTATCACAGCATCTACAAACTTAACCGAAGAAGAAATTGAAAAGGCAGTTAAAGAAGCCGAGGCTAATGCTGAAGAAGATAAAAAACGCCGTGAATTTATTGAAACAAAAAATAATGCGGATAACACAATTTATCAACTTGAAAAAATGTTGAAAGAAAACGGAGACAAATTGCCTGAAGACGACAAAACAAAACTAACCGAAGCGATTGAAAAGGCAAAAAAAGATATTGAAACAACTGAAATTGAGGTGCTTAAAAAAGCAATGGAAGATTTAAACGCTGTTTCAAACGATGTGTTTACAAGAATGTATCAAAATGCAAGTGCAAATGCACAAACTTCAGAAACAACAGGTGCAACTGGCACAAATAATAACGATGAGCCAGAAGTTGTTGTTGATGACGATAACAATAATCAATAATAAATTTTGTTGTATCTTTAAATTAGTGTGGGAAACCTTTTGAAAAAAAGTTTTCTCACATTTAATTAAGAGATATTGGAGTAATTAAAATGGCAAATAAAGATTACTATAAAATTTTGGGAGTAGAACGCTCTGCTAGTGATGATGAGTTAAAATCAGCATATCGAAAACTTGCAAAGAAATATCACCCAGACTTAAATAAAGATAACCCCGAAGCGGCTGATAAATTTAAAGAGATTAATGAGGCTTATGAGGTGCTTAGCGACAAGCAAAAACGAAGCAATTATGATAGGTTTGGCTCGGCAGAAGGCGGGGCAAACTTCTCGGATTTTTTTGGTGGCGCTGGTGGCGGTTTCTCTGGCGGTTTTAGCGGAGATTTTGGAGATATTTTTGGTGACATATTTTCGGCGTTTGGTGGCGGGGCGGAGCGTGCCTCTCGTCAAACTGCACGAGGAGAAGATATCAACCTATCACTAAATATTTCACTCAAAGAATCAGCATTTGGAACAAGCAAAGATATTCGTGTAACCAAGTTAGAATCGTGCCCTCACTGCAAAGGTACAGGTGCAAAAAATGGAACTGCATTTGAAACTTGCCCAGATTGTCGTGGCGCGGGAAGAGTTCGCTTTCAACAAAATACAATTTTTGGAACAACAATTAGAGAGGGCATGTGTAACACTTGCCATGGCACTGGTAAACGCGTTAAGGAAAAATGTACAGAATGCTCTGGAAAGGGCTATACTCGCGTAACAAAAACTGTTACAGTAAAAGTGCCTGCAGGCATAAATCAAGACCAAATTTTACGCATGAGAGGCGAAGGCAATGCTCCAACTACTCCAGGTGTAAATGGCGACTTAAATATTAAAATTTCGGTAAATAAAGATAAATTGCTAGTGCGTGAAGGAAATGATATCCTTTTAACAATTTATGTTCCGTTTACAACACTTCTTCTTGGTGGAAAAATTGAAATTCCAACTCTTGATGGCATGTATAATTTAGAAATTAAAGAACTTACTCAATCTGGCACAGTTATGCGTTTAAAGGGTAAGGGAACAAAAATCTTGCAACGCGAAGCAAGAGGAGATATGCTTGTAACATTAAAATCTGAGGTTCCAAATAAATTAGACAAAAAGGCAAAAGCAAAACTTCAGGAAATTGATGAGATTTATAAAGCAAACTCGTATTCAAAATATTCTTCATTTGTAGATAATGTAAAGAAATATGATAATTAATATACTTGCGTAAAATATTAAAAAAAATCTTCTAGAATTAGAAGATTTTTTTTAAGGACGCAAGAATAACACGAAAGAAATGAGCGTTTTCTTGTTTTTATCACACTTTTGGGCGACTATGAATATTAAACCATAGAATAATTCCAATCTGAATAGGGACTCCAATAATAAATATTAACCACATGTTGTACTGCAAAAATGTAATATAAACGCAGGCAAGAGTAGACCAGACTAGTATAGAAATTATTATAAAGTTAATAATTTTTTTGCCCCAAATTGAGTTAAACACAATGCCAACAATGCAAGAAATCGGAATTGCCCACAAAAATGCTTGCCATATATTGTCACCAAAAGTTATAACCGAGTACACATATGCAACGGTTGCGGTAAGCCAAACCATTAAAACCGCAAGAAGCGAAATGGCAAGTTTGTTGCCAATTTGAAACTTATACTGTTTTGTAATTTGTTTTTTAGTTAAATTACTTTCAAAAATTTGACTGATGGGAATTTGAAAAATGTCGCAGATTTTATTTAGCGTGTTAACATCAGGAATAACCTCTCCAGACTCCCATCTTGAAATGGCTTTGTTTGAATAATTTAATTTTTCTGCTAAATCATTTTGAGTAAGTTTGTGAATTTTTCGCAACTCTTTAATGTTGTTGCCTATAACAATATTAATGTTTTCCATGGCTGTATTATATCATATTTCTCGCCCAGTGTACAATATTTTTGCTTATTTTTTTAAAATCTCGCAAAAAGGGGCGCAAAAAATCAACTAGACATTTCGTGTCTGTCTAGTCTATTTTGGTGGAATTGAGGTTGGGAATTAAAAAAGAGATATTTACTTGAAATTTGCATAACCTTTTATTATACTCGCCTTGTAATCAAAAACGGCTAATGTTTGCCAAGTTTTGATAAAATTAAACAAAATATCATAAATTACTTTTAAGGAGAATTTTTTAAATGAATAATAATAAAACAGTTCCAGTATTTTTTGCAGTAGATGATAACTATGTTCCATTCTTGCTTGTAACTTTAGAATCAATTACTTCTAACGCATCAAAAGATAACCAATATATTTTCCATGTTTTAAACAATGGAATTAGTGAAAGCAATATTGAACGCTTAAATCAATATAATCATGATAATTTTAAGGTTGAACTAGTAAATGTTGCAAAAGCAATGCAAAAAATTGGTGATGCTTTGCACACACGCGACTACTATTCAAAAACAACTTATTATAGATTGTTTATTCCAAACATGTTTCCACAATTTGATAAAGCACTATATTTAGATTGTGACATTGCTGTTCAAGGTGATGTTGCAGAACTCTATTCTTATGAACTTGGAAGCAACTATGTTGGTGCAATAGCAGATGAATCTGTTTCTATAGTTCCAGAGTTCTCGGCATACACAAAAAACTTTTTAGGTGTTGATGGCAACCGCTATTTTAATGCTGGTATTTTGGTTATGAACTTAAAACGCCTTAGAGAGATACACTTTGAAAGCAAGTTTGTTAACCTTATTTCATCTTATACATTTTATGTTGCTCAAGATCAAGACTACTTAAATGTTATTTGCAAAGACCGTGTAACATATATTCCAAAAATTTGGAATAAAATGCCTTTTGAAGATAAAAACATGAATTTGGCAGACATAAAACTTATTCACTATAATTTGTCATATAAACCTTGGCATTATGATAACATAATATATCAAGAAGTTTTTTGGAAGTATGCAAAACAAGCAGGTTGTGAACAATTAATGCAACAGTTGCTTGCAGACTTTACCGATGATAAAAAGCAAAAAGACGCAATGGGTGGCAAAAAACTTATTGAAACAGCATATGAATTAAGCATTCAAAAAGACCCATTTAAGAGCCTTTTGGAGAGTGGAGAAATTAATCCAGATACTTATCTTCGTCGTGACGCTCTTGACCCAGATAAAGTTTTTTCTGAATTTGTAGAAAAATTGGGCGCTGAGATTTCAAAAAAGTTTAACAAAAACTAAAAACATGGCAAAGGTAATTAAGCCTTTGCCTAATTTTTTTTAGTGTGATATAATTTTAAAAAAAGTATAAATAAACTAATTTTTAAAAAGTTTAATTTAATAACAAAATTTTGGTTATAATTTTGCAAAAGGAAATAAAATGGCAGTAAGTCAAGAAAGATTAAATACAATAAAAAAAATGGAAGAGTTAGAGCGTGCGGGTAAATTTGATGTTGACCCATGGAAAAATCCGCCTTTTGAACCTTTAAAACCGGGGCAAGTGGATTTTTTACGCAAAAAAATATCAAGCAAAATAAAAAATAAGTTTTGCAATTTTGCTGTAAATAAATTTATAAAAAAGATGGAAAAAACAAATCAAGCAATATTAAAAGATATTAAAGGGCTTGAAAAAATAAATAATATAAATGGTGGTGCGATTGTCACAAGCAATCATTTTAATCCATTTGATTGTTATCCAATTATAAAAATGTTGCAAAAATCAAAAATGAAGAAAAAGTTACACATTGTTTTGGCTGAACACAACTATACTGGTGGCACGGGATTTTATGGGAAAGTGTTTAGAAATTATAACACTATTCCACTTGCTCAAAATCCAAGAGTTATGATAGAATGCGTAAAGGCAGTAGAACATTTTTTAAGCAAAAAAGATCTTGTTCTTGTCTATCCTGAACAGGCCTTGTGGGAAAACTATAAAAAACCTCGTCCATTAAAGGCAGGCGCGTTTAGGTTTGCTGTAAAATCTAATGTTCCAGTTGTTGCGTGCTTTGTTACAATGACAGATAGTGCGTATGTGGCACAAAACGGGGAACCTGTTCAAGAATACACACTTCATGTTTTAGATGTTATTTATCCAAAACCAGAACTTTCGCAAAAAGAAAACATTGAATATATGAAAAATAGAAACGAACTTTTAATGAAACAGAAATATGAAGAAGTGTACGGAAAAGAATTAACATATTTAACAAAAGAGGAAAATTAAAATGATTTTATATGCGATAATGATTTTGATTGCTTGGGTAATAGTTGTTGGCTTAAATGTGTTGGTTAACCCTGCAATAGAAACATGGTATGTTATTGTCGCCGTTGTTATAAGCACGGTTGCAGTTATTGCTATTGATGCAATTACGGCAACAGTTGTTCGCTTGCTTCCAAAAAAATGGTTTAACCCGTTTTTTAAACGCTTTAAAGTTTTTAGGTGGGAAAAGAATTTTTATCATAAATTGGGCATTAAAAAATGGAAAGACCTTGTTCCAGAAATCGGACACTTTACTGGCTTTAGAAAAAACAAAGTTAAAGAGCCAAATAATAATGAATACATATATAGATATTTAATGGAAGCCTGCTATGGCAGGGTTGGGCATTTTGCATCGTTCTTTACTGGGTTTGCAATCATATTTTTGTATCCACTTAAATATTGGAATTGCTTTGGCTTGCCTGTTGCAATAGTTAATTTAATTATGAACTCAATGAGTTGGATGATTTTAAGGTATAACACACCAAAACTGTTGGCGGTTTATAAGCGTAATGAAAAACTTGCTTTGGCAAATAATTCTATTGAATAAAAGTTTAATGTTACAAAAAGAAAACACTCATTACATTCGTGTTGTTCTTGCATTTAAAAAAACAGCAATAAATGTTAATTATTGCTGTTTTTTAATAATACTTTATTTATTGCCTTGGCTTAACAGTGTCAGTGTCGGCAGGGGTAAAAGCATTAGGCAATAGTTCGGCAATGTTGCAAACCTTAAAAGTGTTTTCATCTTTTGCACAAATGATATCTGCATTAGGCAAAAGTTCAACAATAACCTGACGGCAAATTCCACAAGGATAGGCAATGTCATTGCTACTGCCAACAATGGCTAGTTTTTCAAACTCACGCTCACCGTTAGAAATTGCCGAAAAAATTGCACTGCGTTCGGCACAGTTGCTTGGCGAATAACCACAGTTTTCAACATTTGTGCCAAGATATACTTTTCCATTTTTGCAAAGCAGGGCAGCACCCACTTTGTAACCAGAATAAGGTGAATAAGAATTTTGCTTTGCCTTTATGGCAAGTGCAATAAGTTCTTGATTTGTCATAAAAATTTCCCCTTTTTAATAAATGTTTTTAAACTGTTAATTAGAGTTTTCTTGTTGTTTTTTGCAACCAACAATAGCAATCGATGTTGCAAGCACAAACTCGGCAGGGTAATAAAATGCAAGACATAAAACACTGCCTATTTTGCCCATTCCGCCAAACAATCTAAACATTAAAAACATGTCGGAAAGATAAAACATTAAACTTCCAATAAAAATGTAGAACCCTATTTTTTTGTCTTGCAAAATTAGAGTTGCACTTTTGCCTAGCATGCAAGAAATTACTATTGCGTAACCAAAAATTAGTGGTGCCATAGAGCCAAGATCTATTTTGCTTAATAATATAACCGATAACGAAATTAAAATGGCTCCGCCAATAAAAAGCAGGTCTTTCCAACAGAATTTTTTAATAAAGCAATATGATATAAAGTAAAAAATGTGACCAATTGCAAAAAAGATAGCACCAAGCATAAAGTTAATTTCAAGTAATATATCACCAAGCATTGCAAAGATTTGACCAATGAATAATATTATTATAAATCCTTTGCTTGCAGTTTTTTTGTAAACAAACATTAAAATTAAATTTATGAGCGAAGTAAGCACAAAAACTGAACTTGCAAGGCTTTTTAAACCAAGTCCGCCGTTTAACATATATAAAATGTCAGTTATCACCATGGACACAAATAAAATAGAATTAACTGTAATAAGTGTAATAAATTGTTTCTTATTCATATAAACTCCCTTATAGCCACATTATATCAAACAGGCTGTTAAGTTGTAAAACAAAAAGTAAGCAAGTAACATAAATTCTGTTTTTTGCATAAACTTATATGAAAATGTAAATGTTGCAATAAGGAGTAAATATGAAAATATTTTGTTTTAAAGCACCAAAATTTTTGTCGGCGTTAATAAAACTTATTTGTGGTAAAAAAGTTTTAAAATAAATTAAAATTTTATTCACATTGTCTTGCAGAAGAAAACACTCATTACATTCGTGTTGTTCTTGCATTCTTAAATAAAAAAACATGCAATAAATTGCATGCTTTTCAAATGTATTTGAATTTGCTATTGTTTTTTTTATTTTGTTACATAACAATTTTAATAAATTGCTTTTTGCCTTTTTTAAGTAATGCAAAACCGTCAGCAAAATCCGCTTCGGTTAGTTTTTGCATTGAATTGCAAATTTTGTTGCCGTTAATGCTAATTGCTCCTTGGTCAACCATTCTACGGGCTTCACCTTTAGATGCGCAAAATTTGCAGGCAACCAAAATGTCGCAAATTGTTTGCTCTAAAGTTTCAATTTTGTGCTCTGGGGCTTGGTCAAAGTTGTTGTTTGCAAACATGTTAGTTGCTTTTGTTAAAGCGTCAGTTGCCTCTTGCTCGCCATGAACTTTTTTTGTGATTTCATATGCCATAGTGCGTTTAGCATCTCTTATGTCGCCCGACATAATTTTTTTAATTTCGTCCATCTCAAGGTCAGTTAAACGAATTAGTAACATTTCAACATCGCGGTCATCACGATTATAAAAATATTGAAAGAATTCAAATGGGGAAGTTTTGTCTTTGTTAATCCAAAGCGCTCCGTTTGCAGTTTTTCCCATTTTTGTGCCAGCGCTGGTTAAAAGCAGAGGGCAGGTAAGTGCTTGAAATGCTTCAGGGTCTTTGCCTTCAAGTAAATTCATTTTTCTGCCAAGCCTTGTGCCTGCAATAATGTTGCCCCATTGGTCACTTCCGCCAATTTGCAGTTTGCAACCATAATCACGGTTTAAGCGCAAAAAGTCATATGCTTGAATTAATTGGTAGCCCATTTCAAAAAATGTAAGACCGCCAGACTGTAACCTAGATTGACATGCTTCGGTGTTTAACATTTCGTTTACATTAAAGTGAGAACCAATGTCACGCATAAAGTTAATATAGTCATATCCGCTCATCCAGTCGGCGTTGTTTACAATAATTGCTGGGTTGTCGCCATCAAGTTTAACAAATCTGCCAATGGTTTCTTTAATTTTTTTATAGTTGCTGTCAATAAATTCTTTTGTAACCATGTTGCGCATGTCTGTTCTGCCACTAGGGTCGCCAATTTGAGCAGTTGCTCCGCCGAGCAATACAATTACTCTGTGTCCAGCCTTTTGAAATTTGCCAAGCATAATTAGCGAAACGCAGTGACCAATATGCAAACTGTCGGCAGTTGGGTCATAACCGCAATAAACGGTAATTGGCTCACCGTTGCATAACTTTTTAATTTGTTCTTCATCGGTCATTTGATATAAATACATTCTTTCTTTTAGTTCTTCAAATAATTTGCATCTTTCCATAAAATAAATCTCCTTTTTGTTTTGGGCTTTTTCTATGCATATTTATATAGTAAATTTTGTAAATGAATATAAAAAAAGCCCATATATTCTTTGCTAAAAGAACATAAGGACGAAATTAGCACTTTCGCGGTACCACCTTACTTTGCAAATTAAAATTTGCCTCTTTGTTAAACTTTTTGGCATTTAACAAGCCTTGCTCCAAAAGTGTAATTTTGCTTTTTTGCTCAAAAGTTTTGCACCAACCAACTTTTCTCTTGCTTCCATATTGCAAAAAAACTACTTTGTCTTTTTTCAACGCATAACATACGCAGTTTAACAGCAAAAAATTGTCTTGTCAATGATTTTTGCCTTAAAATTAATAAAACTATTGACATAAATGTGCTGAGTTTGATATAGTGTTAACTAGTAATTTGTACGATAAAAGGTGGTGAAATAAGCATGACAGTTGTTAAAGTAGGCGAAAACGAAAACATTGAAAGCGCAATCAAACGCTTTAAACGCAAATGCCAAAAAGACGGCATTATTGGCGACATTCGCAGAAAAGAGGCTTATAAAAAACCTAGTGTAAAGAAAAAAGAAAAACGCGAAGCAGCACGCAAACGCGCTCGCAAAAGAGGTTAATTTTAAAACAAAAAAGAGTCGGTTTAAATAATCGGCTCTTTTTTTAACTCTGCCCGAAATAAAGGCACTTTTAAAGCGAGTGCTTTATTTCGGGCTTTTTTAAGAATGCAAGAATAACACTAATGTATTTGAGTGTTTTTTACGCAAAAAAACTTGCTAATAACATCAAAAGTAAAGACTCAAAATTAATTTATAATTATTCACTAATGCGAATAATTATGCAACATAAAATATAAAAAAACAGGGGTAACCAAAAAAGTTTTTAAAAACATTAAAAATTGTTTGACAACGGCGCGGGGGGGGGTACACTAAAGAGAAAAGTAAAAGTGAAGAGTGAAGAGTGAAAAGTCCATACCTATTCACTATTACCTATTATTATTCACTATTAATTAAATATAAAGGGAGAGAAAAAACATGAAAAAGAGT
>JAFUKB010000022.1 GCA_017467895.1 Clostridia bacterium | reverse complement strand
GTTATGGTTATTTTAAACACTATGTCATATTTTTTTACTTTTGACATTTTGGTTTCTGGGTCAACATAGTCGCCATGATAAAAATACATATCGCCTAATGATATTGTAGAGGTTGTTGTACTCTCTCCGCCCATTATTGTTGTGCCTAGGGTTTTATCATACAGTCTTGCAGAGGTGCCATCTGAGTCCATTTCGGAAAGGTTATATATTGTGCCAGAAACGCCTACTACGCAGTCGTGTATATTAAAGCCTAAGTTTCCCGTTATGTTTAGGTTTGCGCTTATGGCAGAGTAAACGCCAAACGCCATTACGCATAGGCACAACACTAGGGTTGTTATTGAAATCAATATACTCTTTTTCATGTTTTAAACTCCCTTTAAATTAATGAATAGTGAATAATGAATAGTTGTTGATAATTTTTAATAATGAATGGTGAATAGTTTCGGAAAAGGCTCCCCCCCCTCGTTAAATAAGTTATATAGTTCGTCCTTAATTATTCACTATTACCTATTAACTAAAAAAGTCCTTATCTTTTCACTCTTCACTTTTACTTTTTCACTTTTCTACTTAAGTGTATCCCCCCCCGCGCCGTTGTCAACTTATTTTGGCAATTTGTGCAAACTTTTTTACTTTGTCAATTTTTATATTGTTTTAAATTAATAATATTTTTTATAATCCCTATCTGAATTAAAATCAAATCACTTTGTTACACAAAAAAACCTTATCAAAATAGATAAGGTTTTTGGGTTTCGTCGCGTCTTGCCAAAATGGTTCATGATTGGCTTATTGCTCTTTATAATAAATTTTTATTACTTAAATTAATACATATATTTTTTGTAAGATGAGCCCTCTGATTTTTTCTTTTTTACAACAATCACAATAACTACAACCGCTAGCACAAGCCCCACTCCACCAAGAGTCAACCAAAGCCACAAAAGATTTGAGCCATCATTTGCATTTTCTTTAGTAAACACAGCGTATATTACAACT
The DNA here is from genome assembly GCA_017467895.1 of Clostridia bacterium. Taxonomy (GTDB): domain Bacteria; phylum Bacillota; class Clostridia; order Christensenellales; family UBA1242; genus HGM11367. Next base: position 7,610 of record JAFUKB010000022.1, on the reverse strand, counting down.
GTGCTAGAGTCGCCATCGTTAATTATTTCAAATGTGCCACCATAGTTATCGCCAGTGGCTTGAGGCATTCTTGAGTTTAAATACCAGCCATCAAAAGTATAATCAGTTGAAACACCCTTTAAAGAGATAACATGTGTTTTGGTGCTATAACGAATTTTTGCTTTATAATAGCCATCAACATAAGTTAACGAAACTGCACCATCATCAATTACTACTTCTGCAATTTTTTCAGTTATTTCTTCTTCATCGTCAAATTTAAAGCGAACTTCTATATCTTTAACATCTTTAGTAAACATTACCGCAATTGTGAATATGTTTGCGTTAACATCTTGCTCGTCATCTGAGTTATAATAATAGTCATCTAATGTTAAATAATCGGTTAGGTCTTCACTATTGCCAGAGCCGAACAAAATACAGTTTTCATCAAATGTCCACTCTAAGTTGCTTTTTGCAACAAATGAAGTTGATGCGGAATCAATATCATATTCAAATTCTGAGTTATTTGGTTGCGAATTATACAAGAACCAATCGGCCTCTTTTGCATAATCAGAATTAACATCATATGTTTCATATACAAACTTCATGCCATATTTCATTGCAACTGTTAAAGATTCGGCACCATCACTCGCCATGTTGCTTTTTATCTTGCCCGGGATTATTGGCTGTTCATTTACAATTATTTCATGAACATAAATATTAATCAAAAACTCATTACGCAAAAGTTGAACTGAATAAGTTCCTGCGTTATTTGCAGTAAAGTTTGAAATTATAAAATCAAAATTGCCAGTTTCTGCATTTGGCTCACCTGTTACTTCGAAGCCATTATATGCTGTTCCTGTTTGAGTGTTATAATCGTAATCATATATTTTTACGCCATTTAACAAAAGCCCAGATATTTTAAAGAATTTATTAAAATTTTTTAAATTTGTAACCGAGGTGGTAAGTTTAACTGCTTTGCCATATGGCACACTTAAAGTTGTGCCTGCGAGAGCCAAATCTGAATTAATTAAGGCAAAATCAGCATTAACCACATTTTGAGTTGAATCTGCAAGTGTTGGTGGCGACGCTATAGCCAAAGATTTTACGCTATCAGCAGAACTAAACAGGATTGAGTAATTTTCAAAATATTGCAATGTTGGAAGCGGGCTTGTAGTAGATGATTTCCAAACCTTATTAAAATTCCAATAATAAATATTGTTCCAGATTGTATTATCTAAAATGTTTGTAAGGAACAATGTTTCCAGTTCTATTTTTGAAATGTTTGCATAAGTAGCAAGCAATTCTTCATTTTGTATATTGCCAACAAATTGGCCATCATAAACAGTTACAAAGCCTTGCAAATCTTCAGTGGAGAGCCTAGTTGCCATATTACCAACAATTAAGCCTGCACTAACGCCCTCTTCTGCAAGAGAAAGCATTGAATCTTGATTAACATCAACAACATTATTAAACAAAGACACATCTGCCTGCATTGTTTTGCCGGCAATATAGCCAAAATTCAAAGATTTATCTGCACCTTGAAATGCGATAGAAACAAAAGGTGTTGTGGTTGTTACACAATCTACAATATTGTTAGTTAATGTTCCCGTTACAACAGATCCAACCAATGCACCCATGTTATGTTCGGTTGATTGAGAATCTGCAACACAAACATGAAGTTGAGATTTTTGAACAAAGCAATTTTGAACATATGCACCGTCATACACCTTGCCTGCCAAAATGCCAACATTAAAGTTTGGTCTTAGCCCATTGGCAACATCTTCATCAACAAACGGCAAAATTGCACAGTTTGTTATTTTAATTTGATTAACATTGCTTTGACCAACAATTTTGCCAGCAAGTAAACCAATACTAAGTTCTGGTGTTGAGGTTAATGCGGGGTTATCATAAACATAAGCATTAGTGTTTAAAAATTGAATGCCATAAACTGTTGCATTTGAAATTGTACCTGCCAAAACGCCATATGCGGTTTTTTGTGCGTTTGACGAGCCCGCTCCAAGATAAACGCTTTGTGACAACTCTGCGGTGTTTGGTGCAAAGGTTATATTAAAAACCTCCGCACCCATTTCTAAACTTTCAAAAAGAGGTTGAGTTTCTGCAAACCCATCGCCTGCGACGCTAAAGGAAATTGTGCAACCATTGCCATCTAGCACACCAAAAAATTTGCCCAAACTTGCCGAATATGTATAACTTGAATCACTTTGCTGAAGACGATATTTGCCAGACATGTTTGTTATGTCTGAAAGTGAATCAATCAGGGTGAAGCCATCGGTTGTTTGGTCAGCAAAAACAGGTTTTGCCAGCGACGCAGTATTAAGCAAACAAATCGAAACAACCGACATGAGCAATGCGAACATTATTAAAACAAATTTTTCTTTTTTAAGCATTTTACCCTCTCTAATCATTTGTGCATAGTATGCGCAATTATACTTTAACTATTTTAGCACGAATAAAACAATTTAACAAATTATTTATACGCAATTTTATTGCTAATTTTTTTATTTAAGTATAATTATCTGGCAAGTCATTTTCAAACAGAACAACATCACCTACTTCGGTTATGTCAGAAAGCATTGCTGTTGCAGTTTTTAAATCCTCAGCAGTGTACACATTATTTTCATCAAAGCCCTGCTCTTGAAGCCCTTGTTTTATTGCATCTTTATTAACCTGATTAACAATTATAACCTTATTACATGTTTTTGCGATTGCTTTGCCAAAGTTTACATTTGTTTCAAACTCTTTATCGCCCATTTCAACAATGCCCGGGGTTATTATAATTTTGTTTCCGCCGTCAAACAGCCCAAGCACTTCAAGTGCTGAAGCACTGCTTTCAACCGAACTGTTATACGAGTTATCAATAATTATAAATCGATTATTTTTTATTACTTCTAACCTATGCGACATTGGCTTAAGTTCGCCTATTGCCTGTGCAATTTTATCAAGTTCAACGCCCGCCTTAAACGCCATAGCGCTCGCCATTGCTATATCTTGCAAGTTGTGTTTGCCAAGCAATTTGGTTGAGCATGGCACGCACTTGCCATCAATACACAAGTCAAACTGACTGCCATCAGCACCAATTTTTACATTTTTTATATTACAAAAAGCATTATCATTTTCAACACCTGCCAAATATTTTTCAGCAGTGCAAGCATCATACAGTTTTACAGCACCCTCATTTTGAGCATTAAAAACAACATAGCCGTCGGTTATTGCCTGAACCAGTTCATTTTTTGTTTTTGCAATGTTTTCTTCAGTGCCAAATGTTGCCAAATGTTGACTTCCAACCGATGTTATTATTGCATGCTTAGTGTTAATTAAATCGCACAAATATTTTATATCGCCAACATTACGAGCACCCATTTCGGCTATTAAAACTTGATTATTCATTTTTAAATATTTTAACACAACTTTTGTTAAACCCATTGGAGTGTTAAAACTGTGTGGAGTCATGCACACTGAATATTTTTTTGACAAAATGACATTTAAAATATGTTTTGTTGTTGTTTTTCCAAAACTGCCAGTTATGCCTATTTTTATTAGATTTGGCATTTTGCTTAACTTGGCTTTTGCACTTTTTATATATTTTTTTCTTATTAAGTTTTCAAATGGAACTGTTATAAGATGTGCAAGAGGAACAATGAATGTTAAGCACATTGGAGTAATAACAATAATTCCATAGCGAATAAATGGAATAAATTCAGTGCAAATTGCGATGAGCCCAAACGAAAGCATTGCACACAGCATAAAAGTTGTACCAATCAACCTATTCATGCGTCTTGTTTGTTTTAAAGGCGTTTTTTGAGGCATTTTGGTCATGTTTATTATAAACACAATACAGAAATATATATAGAAAATAAATCCCAAATAAAGTGTGTAACCATCAAAGCCCGAAAGCAAAGAGTTTGTTACCAAAACAGATATAAGCGACAAAAAGGAAAGCATAAATAATCTGCCAACAAACTTAATTTTTGTATCTTTTAACCATGCGTTATAGCCTTTAAGTTTATAGCCCGAAAGTTGCAAAATTTGAAAAAGTTTACCCGCAACAAAGCACAAAAGAGCACCGTTTAACACGGCTATTGCTATTGTAATATAAAAGTGAGGATTTGTTAGTTTAAATATCTCCATATTGTTTCCTAATTATTAACAAAATATCTAAGCACATAAGCAAAAGTATTTGCATTTTGCGCAAAAGCAAAATGTCCACCCTTTACTTTTACTAATTGGCTATTTTTAATAAGTTTATTAAAGCGCCTTGCCATATACATTGGCGTTTCTTTATCATTCTTTCCCCAAAACAACAAGGTTGGCACTGTTATATTTATAGCATATTTTTCTAAAAAGGTGGTAACGATATTAACAAATGTTTTTTTCATTATTGGCGAAAGGGCATTATAATCGCTTGAGCCTTTTGGTTTGCCCATATTAAACATTTTGCATAACTTATTTCGCAAGACTTTCAAATAATATTTTAGACTTCTTCTAGGCTTTAATCCTGCACTTCCAGTTAAAATCAGTTTTGAGCAATAGTTGCCTCCAGCCAAGATTGTTGCTATTCTCCCACCAAAAGAATGCCCTACTATGATTGGTTTATCAAAATTGCACTGACGCATAATCTCAAGAGTTAACTCTGCATAGTCAAACACGGTAAACGCTTGCGCAGGTTCTTGGCTCTTTCCAAATGGTGGAAAATCTATTAATAGCATTGTTGCATTATTAAAAAATGGGCAAAAGACATCAAAGCATTGCATAGTTACTCCCCAACCATGCAAAAAAACAATTTGAGTTGTGCCTTTTCCCACTAATTTATAATTTATTGTAGTGTTTTTATATGTATAAGTCACATAATAATATATGTAACATTAATAATTAAATTGACAGAAACATGCAAAGTGCATCATCGCCGTCTTTATAATACCTTTTTCGAATATGCAAGGTTTTAAAACCAAAAGATTCATACAAACAAATTGCTGGTTTATTTTTTGATTTTACTTCCAACGAAAAAGTTTGGTTGTGTTCTTTTAACCCCAACAGGAATTTTAACAGAGTCCTTGCATAGCCATTTTTTTTATAGGCATTTAATGTTGCAATATGCAACAAGTTGACATCATCTGGTGAAATTAAAATGCTTGCAAAACTCACTAGTGTTTGATTTTGAAAAACACCATAGAAACTTGTTGAAGAATTATTAAAAGAATCTATTATTTGTTTTTGAGTCCACGCCTCTTGTTGGAATTGTTCATCAAAAATATATTTTATTTCGTCCAAATTTTGCAAAGAAAGTTTTTGTATTTGCATAATTATTATTCCTGTGGTTTTAACATTTTTTTGTCAAGTTCTGCTTCGGCTTGCGACTTTCTTAAATAAAGCGGAACAAAGTCATTTGCATACCCGCCTTCTTTTGCTTTGTTCAAAGCAAATTGCAAAAGGTGCTCACACGAAAACTCGGAATAAGCATTACAAAGCGAGAGTTCTTCTTCTTTTAAGCCAACAACCATGCCTGAAATTTGTTCCAACTGCTCGCCAAATACCATCATATAATCAGTTAATGTTTTACCAGTTGAAGAATATTTGCAAGCAAACAAATTGCCACTTAATGCATTTAGCACCACCCAAAAATCTTGATTTGGTTGGTTATTTTGAACATAAGAAAAAGCGAGCAAATCTAGCGAATTAATTTGTATTTTTTTTAAATTAGGAAGTGCCATACAAAAGCCTTTTGCCATGCTAGCACCAATACGAATACCAGTAAATGAGCCAGGGCCAATTACGCAGGCAACTGCGTTTAAATTTTTAAGTGTCAATTTGGATTCTATTAAGCAAGAATCAATCACGCCAAGAACATTTTCAGACTGTTTAAGCGAACTATCAACACATTTAAAAACTGTTTTTTTATTATTATTAACAGCAACATATGTGTTTTTAAATGCCGTGTTTAAACACAAAATATTCATCTACTTTATCCAGCCTTTTACAGAAATTGCAATTTGGCGAGTGTTTTCATCAACTTTTTTGAACGAAACAACAACATGCAAGGCAGGCAAAAGCCCCTCAACATTTTTTGCCCACTCAACAAGCACAACACCTTTAAGTTTGGTTAAATCAAAATACTCTTCAAAACCACAATTTATTGCCTCTTCGCAAGAAGAAAGTCTATACATATCAAAATGATAAAGTGGAAATTTACTACCAGCGTATTCATTCATAACAGTAAAAGTTGGGCTTGTAACAGTTTGATTTATTCCAAGCCCCAAGGCAAAGCCTTTGGCAAAGGTTGTTTTGCCAGCGCCAAGGTCGCCCTCTAATGATATTACACATGGCGATTTGATGCTCATTGCATATTTTTTTGCGATTTCCATTGTTGTTTGTTCACTATTTGATGTTACTTTTATTTCCATAATTTCTCCAAAAGTTAGTTTAGCACTTTTTGTTTAGTGTTGCAATCTTTTTTAATAAACACAAGGTCATGCACTTTTTTGATAAAATTTTTTATAAACAAAATAACTACCAACAAAACCCAACGCACCAACAACAAAACCTCCCAAAATATCGGTTAAATAGTGTTGCCCCAAATACATGCGTGCCAATGCTGTAACTATCAAAAGCAAAACAGCAACAACATAGCAGACAATTTTAAACGCACGCTTTTCAAAAAGTTTAAACTTGCCAGCCCTGCAAGTTATATGCATTAATGTTAAAACCGACAAAACAATAAATATTGCACTCACGCTATGCCCACTTGGGAAACTGGCGCCAACGGTGGTGAGTTTATCAATTATTTGCGCATTAGCAACATATGGACGAGGGCGAGAAAAAAGCACTTTGAGCAAGTAGTTTAGCCCAAGAGTTATGCCAAAACCTGAGAGCAAAACAAAACCATATTTTTTGTTAACAAAGAATATAATAACAGCAAAAACAAAGATTGCTCCTATCCAACTAACCAAATATGAAACGCCCTGAAAAAACAAATCTAAAAACCTATTAGAAAAGCCTTGAAGCCATATTATTATTTTTTCTTCCATAGTATATATTTTGGCACATTTTGTAGAAATTACAAAGCAGGTTTACAAAAAATAATTTTTTTTAATTTATTTTAATTTTTATTAATATAATATTTTATGAAAATTATAAAATCATCGGCAATTATTATTGGTGCAATAATTGGAGCAGGCTTTGCTTCTGGCAAAGAAATTTTTGAATATTTTGCCAAGTATGGAATTTACTCACTTTTATTTATTATTCCTTTATTTTTAATTTTTGCATTTTTTATTTATATTTATTTGTCTTTTGGGCAAAAAACATTTGGTCTTGAATATAAGAATTGCAACAAACTTCTATGCAAAGACATAAAAATATTTAGCAAAAAATTTAATCCATTTAATTTTATGTTATGTACAAGTTTTTTAATTCTTTCCAGTGCAATGTTTTCGGCGCTTATTGCCCTACTTGAAACATATTTTAACGGCGGAAGCAAGTTTTTATTTTTTGCTATAGCAATCATAATTACGATTATTTTAATAAAACTTCCATTCGATAAGTTTGGCATAATTTCTAACATAATTGTTCCTCTTATTGTTTTTTGCATTATATTAACCGTTGCTGGTTCATTT